>PLEB01000288.1 GCA_003136915.1 Chitinophagaceae bacterium | reverse complement strand
GGGTGCCCGGTTGCAACTGGCTCGCGTCTATTTTATCGCCCCATACAGAAACGCAAATCTTTTTTGGATACTGACTCTCCGTTTCCACGATAATATCCTGTTTTTTCCATTGCCCGTTTTTGCCGGTGCCGGTTTGGAGAGGAAGAAGTTGAACAAGTTTTGCGGAGAGTTGCATATTAAAATTGACTTTAGAATTAAATCTCCAAAATTAATAAATATAAAGTCAATTTCATTTTACTGATTTGGTAAACAGCATTATTCCACTGCCCGCATGGCCTTACCATAATCAGAATCATTGCCAATTGATTTGGCGACTTTCAAATAGGCCAACTTCAGATTTTCGGTCTTTGGCATTTTCTGAGCGATCTCGATCATCAGATTACTTTTATCCATGTCGGAACCCAGCTGAGCTGTTTTGTTTAGCAGGCTGATCCATTGTGATTCCGTAATCGTTTTTTCTTCCATCAATATTTTATAGAGATTTATTTTATCCATATCCGAACCGATATGGGAAGCCAGTTCGAGCAGACTATCAAAACGCGGTCCGTTGATCAGCCCCTTATCGATCATGTTCTTGTAGAGATTCACCTTATCCATATCTGAGCCGAGATGGCTGGCAATGATCATAATAGTATCCGCATTATTTTCCCGCACAGTATCCATATCCAAAACATGCTGAAGGCTATTTACTTTTTCCATGTCGGAACCAATAACCTGAACAACATTAAAATAAGCCTGGGCGATTAGCGGATTTTTCAGTTGCTCCCGTGAAAATCTATTTAAAAGACGGGTCTTTTCCTGATCGTTGCCGAGGGTTCCGATTTTTTTTACCAGCGCGGGCATGTATTCGGGAGAAAGCGAATCAACGTCAAACACTTTATCCAAATACAGGATCCTGGACTGGTCTGTCTTCATGCTATCCGTTTCACTTAACAAAGCCTGGATTCCTCCTTTCAGGTAGATGCGTTCCATCCTGGCCTTGTCACCGAAACCCCAGTCAATCATTTCCCGGACCGCCTGCCCGATAAGTCTTTTACCANNCCTCCCGGAGAAATGCTTTTAAAACCAGTTTCATCATCAGTGATCTGGAACTTACCCGAATATTTTATTGCTTCATAATAGTTATCCGAACTGATTACCAGGTCCGCCGTACTCTCTCCCCGTTTATGTCTTTCTATTCCGGACCAGGAAAAATAATAACAGACGCACACCAGGCAAAAAGCAACCACAAAAAAAATAAGTTTCATTGTTATTATTTTAGCATTTTCACCCACCTTCGCCTCGCTTCGGTGGGCAAAGCATTTTNNATTTTCACATTAGCACATTACTCCACTCTCCCCTTCCCCGTAAAATAAAACTGCGCCCCGAATCCTGCAGCCAGACTGATTGCCAATATAGCCGCGGAATGAAGACCAAAAGGCCGGAACAGGGCAACCAGAAGAAGTCCGATGCCAATAGCGGCCAGCATGAAGAACCATTGCAGGGTGGAATTCCGTGTTTCTTTTTTATCGGGCTGCAAAAGTTCCCGAACAATATTTTCTTCAGTTCCTTTATCGAGTATCCTGTTTTTTATCCGGAAGTTGTAATGTTGTTTAACGACCTGCAGGATAAAAGACGATATGAGGTAGATAACCGCNNAAGAAAAGGATCGTTGCGGTGCTGAGTATTTTTTTCATTTTTATATTTTAATATGGATGGTAAGGAATTAGACTGCTGCGGTGAAAAATTGTTTCAAAAAACTCAATTATAATTTAGAAAGCGCATTTGTTTCTGATATTTCTTATACATGCCCAGGGCTTTAAGAAACATAATAATTATGGTACTGATGATAATGGAATAAATGAAGAATGAGGAAAGATCTGTAAACAGGTTCAGGAAATACTTTCGTAAGAGATAGACCGGCACTGCCACGCAAAAGCAAATAAAAAAGATAAGGAACCCGGCAACAAACCGATCCGCTGGTAACGGTGCCGGTGCTGAAGGCAATTTGGCAAGCACCAATGCAGACAAATCAAACTCAAAAGCCGGCGATGGTTGTTCTTGTATTTCTGAAAATAACAACCTGTAAGTGGTAATGGCTGCCCTGCAGTGTTCACAGGATTCGATATGCTCAATAGTCGACTGCGCGCAACCGGATTTATCCAGCACATAATCTTGTATTTCCCTCTCTGACGGATGGCTGATATTCATAGTGCCTCCTTTTTATATTTTGACAATAAATTTTCTTTCAGCATTCTGCGGGCCCTGAAGAGATAGCTTTTTACAGTCCCTTCCGGGAGTCTGGTAATTTGTGAAAGTTCTTCATAGCTCAATGTCTCGTGGTGAAAAAGAGTGATCAGGGTTTGATAGATGGCTGGCAAATTGTCTATTTCCTTCCGGAGAATGGCGGAAAGTTCCTTTCGGAAAATCCGGGTTTCGGAATCATTGACTGACGGGGAATTGTTGTAATGCGTTTCCGGGAACCCATCATCGGGATACTCCTGTTCGTGGATATTGCCCGTGAGAACTAATTTTTTCTTCTCGATCCAGGATAAGCAGGAATTATAGGCAATCTGAGCTATCCAGGTGGAAAGCTTCGATTGAAATTTAAACCCGGGGAGATTATGGAAGGCCTTCATATAGATATCCTGTGCCATATCTTTCCTGTCCTCCGTTAGCGGGATCATCTTAAAAACGATCTGGGCAACCAGGAATTCCGTATTTTTTATAACCATCCCAAAAGCCTGGGTATCCCCACGCAAAACCCGGTTTACCAGGTGTTTGTCGGCCAGGTTATCTTCAGTGCTATGGTTCACGTACTTGATCAGACCGGTTGGTGGGGATAAAGTTGCAATAAATTCGGGGTAATTGATGGAGGGGGACAAAAAATGGCAATAAAAAAACCACAAGCTCATGCTTGTGGTCTTCTGACGATTAATGGGTTGGTATTAATTCTTAATCATCACATCATCTAAGGAATAGACTACGCCATTGGACGCTTGCCCTTCACGTGCATGGATCTTAACTCCGGCAACGCTAACGTTACCATCCTTTACGTGAACCAGCAATTCCTTTCCGTTGACTGTTCTAAGCTTTTCACCATCTTTGAAATCTTTGAAAGCGATTTTTCCGGCAACGATGTGTTCATTTAGAACGTCAGTAAGTCTTGCCTTATGTTCCGGTTTCAGTAAATTCTCTAATACGCTTTTATTCATTTTTTCAAAAGCAATATCAGTAGGAGCGAAAATAGTGAAAGGGCCTGTACCGCTAAGTGTTTTGTCCAATCCAGAGGCAATAACACTTTTTTTCAATGTTGTCATGTTTTTGTCTTCGTTGACAACCTGTGTAATGTTTGACATTTAATTTGAAATTTAATTACCGATAGAGTAACCGGTAATGAGGGCAAGATAGACCTATACAAACCCCTCCGCTGTTAATGTTTGGCTCTAAAAAGGGCATACGTTAAAGTGC
>PLEB01000182.1 GCA_003136915.1 Chitinophagaceae bacterium | reverse complement strand
TTTTCAACACAATATTCAGTATGCCTGCCGTTCCGCCGGATGCATCATATTTGGCGCCGGGGTTGGTAATGATTTCTACACTCTCGATATCGTCTGATGGAATCTGGTCGAGCGTAAGTGTCGAGGGCCTGCCATCCACAAAAATAGTAGGCGGACTGTTCCTCAGTGTTACGTTGCCGTCTATATCCACTGCCAGCGAAGGAATATTCCGCATGATATCCACGGCAGAACCACCTGGTGCCGCAATATCTTTTTCTACATTATAAATCTTTCTGTCAATGCCGAGTTGAATGAGCGGCTTGGAGGAAGTAACAACAACCGAGCTAAGCGTTTCCGCATCTTCCTGGACCTTGATATTTCCCAGATCCTTGTCCACTGCATTTGCACGCAATTCCGGATCCGAACTCTGGGCCAGATTCAGGTTGAATGCTATTTTTTCCGTAAACAATTTATAACCGATGGCGGTTACTTTTAGTTGGTAGGCTCCCATGACGGGAAGGTTGTTAAAACTAAAATCTCCTTTTGGTTGCGTNNACCGCATCAAATACCAATTGGATCAGTTGTACAGACACAGCATCCATTCCTTTATTGGTTTTGGCATCCACGATACGTCCGTAGAAATGACCGATTGCCGGAGCATGCCTTCCCAAGGCCGGCATTGCAGGGCGTTCGGGTTGTTCATCCTGTGCCATGGAAACCCTGCTAGCAAGGAGCAACAAAAAAACCAGTAAGAAGTGTTGCGTGTAGATTTTTAACATATGAGCGCAAAATTCGGGTAAAACAGGAAGGAGGTGGAGCGATTGTTTACGAGCGGCGGATAGGAAGTTTGATAGGGTGGGTTTTGTTAAGGCAAACTAAAAAATTAAGAAGGAGAAAAACGGGTGACTGATGGGGCTCGAACCCACGNNTAACCAGCTGAGCTACAATCACCGTTTGGGTGGACAAAACTAAAGTAAAATCCTGAATTATCCGGGTTCGCTAACCAAAATTTCGGTGATATGATCACGCATTCAGCCGGCGGACATGGATTCGCGCCGGTCAACAAGGAGTGCTCGTTAATAATTGGCCAACAACAACAATAAGGAGGCATAAATCGTTATTTTTGGAACGCATGTCAAAATTAATTTCATATATGTTTAATAAAAGGAATTTGCCCATTGTTTTGTTCGTTTCCGCACTTGGAATTGCCGTGGCCCTGAAAACGTTTGCATTCAGTTCCGAGCCTCCTTCCAAATATGAAAAAATCCTTCGGGATGTGGGGGAAATGCTAGAGAAAAAACATTATAGCCCGAAGAATATCGACGACAATTTTTCGAAAGAAGTATTCAAGAAATATATTTCGGAGGTTGATGTGGAGAAGAAAACATTTCTGAAAAGCGATGTTAACGAGCTATTTGCCAAATATGGTACCAGCATCGACGATGAAATTCTTGGAAAAGAACCCGTAGCATTTGTTCCGGCCATGGATGTGATTTATAGGAAAAGGCTGCAGGAAACACAAAATCTCTGTCATGAAATCCTTTCCCAGCCATTCGATTTCAGCAAACAGGAATCGGTGAACCTGGAATATGACAAAATGGATTATCCAGCTACCGAAGCCGTGCGTAAGGATGAGATCAGGAAAAAACTGAAATACCTTACCCTGGAAAAATATGCCGACCTGCTCGATGAGCAGCAGACCAGTAAAGGCAAACCGGGTTTTGTTGCCAAAACCAATGAAGCACTGGAAAAGGAAGCACGGGACAGAACGCTTAAAATAATGGACCGCTTTTATGCCCATCAGCTGATCAAAGCGAATGACGACGACCAGTTCAATGATTTTGTCGAAACTATAGTACAATGTATGGACCCGCATACTGATTATTTTCCTCCGGTAGAAAAAAGATCCTTTGATGAAGATATGAGCGGCAGGTTCTTTGGTATCGGTGCCGCCCTGAGGGATGAGGACGGAGTTATTAAAATCGTTACCCTGGTAACCGGAAGTCCTGCATGGAAATCCGGACAGGTCAATGTTGGCGATATTATTTTGAAAGTAGCTCAGGGAAATCAGGAACCTGTTGATCTCACCAGTTATATGGTGGAAGATGCAGTAAAGATCATCCGCGGAAATAAGGGAACCGAAGTTCGTCTCACACTGAAGAAAGCAGACGGAACAATCAAATTGGTTTCGCTTTTTCGCGACGAGATTGTGCAGGATGAAAAATTTGCAAAAAGCGCGGTTGTCCAGACAGATAAAGGAAGGATCGGATATATTTATCTGCCTGAGTTTTATGCCGATTTCGATAATCCGAAGGGGAACCGCTGTTCGATCGACGTTGCCCATGAGATCATCAAGCTCAAGGAGGCTAAAGTGGATGGTATTGTGCTCGACCTTCGCGGAAATGGTGGCGGATCCTTGTATGATGTCGTGCAGATGGTTGGTTTGTTTATTGACCAGGGTCCGGTCGTCCAGGTAAAAGACCGCGACGGCAGGCCGCAGATATTAAGCGATCAGGACAGATCCGTTTTATATGATGGACCATTTGCCGTTATGGTGAACGAATTCAGTGCTTCTGCTTCGGAGATCTTTGCTGCTGCTATTCAGGATTACAAACGTGGAATCATCATCGGAAGCACGAGCACTTATGGTAAGGGAACCGTTCAAAGAAATTTTCCGCTCGACAAAGACCTGGGATTTAGTGATATGGGCGGTCCGCTGGGAACAATCAAGTTAACACTGCAAAAATTCTATCGCATAAATGGGGGCTCCACCCAGTTACGCGGCGTGTCTTCTGATATCGTTCTTCCTGATTTGTATGAACACTATAAAATTCGGGAGAAGGACCAGCCTGATGCACTACCATGGGATGAAATGCCTAAAGCCGATTTCACTACCTGGAGGTATGCTTATGATATCAATTATATCCGGAACGAAAGTGTTGAGAGGACCCGGCTCAATCCGGCTTTCAGTACGATTTCCACGGATGCGGCCTGGCTCGACAAGCAAAATGATAAGCAATATCCGCTGAACCTGGAAACATATAAAGAAGAACAAAAAAAGGTGCGTGCAACAGTTAAGCAGATTGATTCCGTGACCAAGCTGAAAGTGCCCATGGACATCAGTACCCTGCCCGTGGATACTGCAAAGTATGATCAGGACAAGGACAAAGCCGACCGTTACAAACAATGGCTGGATAGCCGCAAAACGGATATTTATTTGAAAGAAGCTGTGAACGTGATGGATGATATGATCTCGCGGAAAAATTTGGTGTACAATAAGTAAATAAATATTCGCGGTCTAGGATTCACGAATTCTTCCGGCGATTAACGCAATCATCGTTCCCATAACAGCGATCAATGCCAGTGAAACCCGCAGGCTGCTTGCCTGGGCAATAAATCCAATAAAAGGCGGACCAAACAAAAAACCCAGGTAGCCAATGGTGGATACAGCTGAAATAGCCACTCCGGGCGACATATTTCTTGATCTGCCTGCTGCGCTGTAGATCATGGGCACTACCGAAGAAACGCCGGCGCCTACCAATAAGAATCCAAGGGTTGCAGTAATAAAATGCGGAAAGAAGACCGCCAGCAACAATCCGCTGGCTGTTAATATGCCGCTGAGTTGCAGCATTCTTTTCATTCCCAACCGAAAAGCAACCCAGTCGCCTACAAATCTTCCAGTTGCCATGGTGCTCATGAAAGCAGTATAGCCCACGGTCACCCATGCTTTTCCCGGCTGCACCACATGCTCGAAATATATTCCGCTCCAGTCGAACATGGCGCCTTCGCAGATCATGGAACAGAATGCAATAAATCCCAAATTAAGTATGGACCTGTCGGGTTTAGAAAAAATCGGCAACTTTTCATCCTGGCTTCGATCCTGCGGAACAAGCAAACGCGAAAAGATGATCAGGATCAGCAGGGCAAATCCACTGATACATAGAAAATGATATCCCGGTAATATGCCGAACCTTACCATAATGGTGCCTACAGCGGCTCCGGTAAAACCGGCCATGCTCCAGATACCATGGAAGGAAGCCATAATAGGTTTTGAATACATGGATTCTGTGCCGACGGCCTGGGTATTAATGGAAATATTCATCATGTTTCCGCCAAATCCGAATACAAATAAAGTGATCATCAGTTGCGTTGTCGAATGCGCAAAACCCAGCATCGGAAGGGTAGAAGCATAGAGTATGGATGCCATGATCACGATGATCCTGCTACCAAATCTGGCAACTACATAACCTGCTACGGGCAACGAAGTAAGCAGCCCGATCGGAAGGCAAAGCAGGACTCCGCCCAGTGCAGCATTATTAAGTTTTAATTTCACCTGAATAGCCGGGATACGGGAAGCCCATGATGCAAAACAAATTCCGGCCAGGAAGAAAAAAAAGCTGACGGCAATCCGGTGAATGCGGCGTTTTGGTAAGGGCATATTGCTGGTCATTTTATTGCTCTCTTGCAATAATAAAGAACAAAAAGGAACTATTTCTTCAAATGAAGGAAATAGTGCAGGCCCCATAATTAATTAAAGGATCCTTTCTTCTTTGCCCTACTACATTTCCGCATGAACAGAAGGATTTCTGTTTCGCGAAGGCCGGCTCTTTGAAAGTACGGGGTATGCCAGTTCTTATCCAAACCCGAGATCGCTTTTTGGTGGCAGATCTCCAAAGCGGAAAGATCAGGACAAAAGCAGAGATTAACAGGGAAAAATATTTAATTTCTTCCTTTCTGCAGCGTTGACTTCAGCATTTCTTTTTTCTTGGGATCAGACATGATGTAAGCGAGTTTTACGGCGCCGTAGGCATTTACAATCCCACCGGCTTCACTTAGGTCGGCCAGGCTGACCATCTCATTATCAGTTCCCGGCTTCTTGCTTTTTGTTGTAGGAACAGACACTGATTTTTCAATACAATATTTTACATCTGCGGGGCTAAGGTTCGGGAAATATTCGAGAATCAGGGCTGCAACACCAGTTACTACGGGTGCCGCCATACTCGTTCCATCCAGGTTGCCATACTTGTTTACACCGGGAAGTGTGGAATAGATTCTGGTTCCCGGAGCAAAAACATCTACTTCTTTTTTGCCGTAGTTGGAAAAAGAAGCGGTATAACTTCTAAAACCTTCCTCAGCCAGCGGATCACTGCTTGCGCCAACCGTGATCCAGTTATTTGCCCTTTCTTTTGAATTCATAAAATCCGGATTAGGAAAATTGCCAACGGTATCCACATCTGCCGCGTCATTGCCTGCTGCATGGATCAGCAATACGCCTTTTTCTTCTGCATATTTAACGGCATCGTCCACCCAGGATTTTTCCGGAGAAAGATTCTTACCGAAACTCATATTCACCACTTTGGCACCGTTGTCCACAGCATACCGGATTGCCAGAGCGATGTCTTTATCATGTTCATCACCATTAGGCACCGCGCGGATCATCATGATACGCACGTTATCGGCAATGCCATTCATGCCCTTGCCATTATTTCTTTCTGCACCAATGATTCCGGAAACATGCGTGCCGTGCATCGGATCTTCAGCCATTACATCGTTATTTCCATAGAGACTGTCGTTAATATTGTCCTCGTTATCCTTTACAATTTCGTCACGGTAATTTTCAGGAGCTGTTTCCTTGATCTCCACTTTCTTTTCTTCACGGTCTGCCTGCTCTGAGAAATCACTCAGAAAAGTGGTATTGGTCATATCCATGATATGATTTTCCTTGAAGAGGTACAATAAAACGGATTTGGCAGTTTTTGAATCAATGTCATTGGCCTGAAAGCTGTCCAGATCGTTTCCTGTATACTCCTTTTTTCCCATGGCTTTTTGCAGGATGCTGTCGCTTTTGATACAGGCATTTACGACTCTTTTCAGCATGAGGAGGTCGACCCCGGTCTCTGTGCCGTCTCCCATGATCTTCTTTTTCGCAATCACCCACATATCATAATGATCGCGGTCCTCCGCATTCAGACTGTCCCTCCGGATATCCTTATTATCGAACTGGTTTTTGTATTTATAATAAACGCGACCTTCCTCCTGTGAATCATCTTTTACATTCTTGCCATCTTTTCCTCCGATGAAATTCCATCCATGCACATCGTCCACATACCCATTGTGATCATCATCAATACCATTTCCCGGAATCTCGCCCGGGTTAGTCCATAAAATATTCTTGAGGTCTTCCTGCAAAGTATCTACGCCCGAATCAATCACGGCGACAAGTACAGTTTTGCTCTTTAAATTTTTTGTGCGCAGGAAATCATATGCTTTCTCCAGGCTGATGCCATATACACCATCTTTTTCTTTATCCTGGAGGTGCCAGCCTTTCGCCAATTCTGTTTTTGAAGATGTGCCCTGCGCAAAAGGGGTAAGGGTGGCAGTTAATAAGAATAAGGATAGCAATGTTTGCTTCAATCGGATCATCTTTCTATGTTTAAGTTTATCTTGAACTGGTAAAAGTATTTTAAAGGAATTCACTATACAAACTCCGGCCCGAATTTTACATGAATGGTAACATATTTTCCTGCGTTTTTACCTGGTTTTAACATGCAGTTTGAATACGACGCGCCGGTTTTTCGATTTCCCTTCCCTGGTTCTGTTATCGCCTGCAGGCTGGGTATCGCCGAGGCCCATCACAGAAATACGTTCATCCGGAATACCGAGTTTTATCAAGGTCATTTTTACTTCCATGGCCCGGTGTAAAGAAAGTTGCTGATTATATTCCCGACTGCCGGAATTGTCCGTGTGACCCTCGATGGTAAGTTCCAGATCCGGATTTGCACGCAGCGTGTCTGCCAGCTCCTGCAAAACCGGCAATGAATTGTGCGTCAGCTTGCTGCTGTTGCTCCGGAACTGTACATTCCTCGATTCATAGATCACCCGCTTTGCCAGCTCCAGCTTAATGAGAGGGCAACCGTTATTTTCAGCCGGTCCCGGCTGGTTGGGGCATTTATCCACATCATCATTTACGCCGTCACCGTCCGAATCAGGAATGGGGCAACCATGGTTGCTGGCCGGACCAGCTATTGTCTTGCACGAATCTTCTTCGTCATTCACGCCGTCATGATCTGTGTCCGGTATGGGACAGCCGTGATAACGGGCAACGCCTGGAACGAGTTTACATGAATCTTCCTCATCATTAACACCATCATGATCAGTATCCGGAATGGGACATCCATGATACCTCGGCAACCCTGGAATAGTTTTGCAGGAATCATCCTTATCGGGGGTACCATCGTGATCTGTGTCCGTATTTTCCGGCGGAGCAGGCTTGCTTTTATTTAGCCAGATGCCGAGGGATGCGCCAATTAGCTGGTGGTGAAAACTGGACGGATATGCCGCTTGGTATGCGTTCGACAAGCCCCTGCTGAAATAGGCGCTTAACATCACATTCCCTAATTCAAAACCAGCTTTTGCGTTGAGGCCGATATCCAGTGTTTTGTATTTCCCTGCGGCATTTCCTACTTCCAGGTCCGTGGTACCGGAATTGTAAGTATAATTGTCCTCATTAAAGAATTTGATCCTGTTCTGGTATGGTTGGGAAGCACTATATATAAAGGCAAAATAAGGACCGGCGCTCAGGAAAAAATGATCCGGTTTCTTTCTGGATAGTGATATTTTATAGGTCAGATAAAGTGGTATCTCTACGTAATTCAAATTCAGTGTGTGCTGATCATACAAAGTATCCGATTGAACCACGCTGGTATCGTAAAACCGCTGATATTGATTTCCCTTGGCGGTATAGCTAATTCCCGGCTGGAAGAAAAAATTCTTGCGTCCCAGGGGTATCTCGGCAAGTACGCCGAGTTGAAAGCCTGTTTTTGAAGAAAAATATTTGCCGCTGGCGGTGTCGTACCCCGGAATGTAATTGGTCTCTAAAAAATTGGACGAATGAACGCCGCCAATCACTGCCAGCCGGACCTGGGCCGGTGAATAAATAAAAAAAAGCAGGGCAGGTATAAAAAATAGAATAGGCCTGATTATCCGGGTAGCGTTCATTTCATATTGGTATCGAGTAATAACGGATGGAAAATCATTATATTATGCACTTCTTCACACCTAAAGGCCATCAACCATCAACCATCAAGAATTGCACAAGGATTCAACACTACAGATCAAACCTAATCCCCTGCGCCAAAGGCAATTGAGTTGAAAAATTAATGGTGTTGGTCTGCCTGCGCATATAAGATTTCCAGGCATCGCTGCCGCTTTCCCGGCCTCCGCCCGTTTCTTTTTCTCCACCAAATGCGCCGCCAATCTCAGCCCCGGAAGTGCCGATATTTACGTTTGCGATACCGCAGTCGCTCCCGGTTGCGGATAAGAACTGCTCTGCTTCCCGCAGGTTTAGGGTCATGATGGCAGACGAAAGGCCCTGCGGAACATGATTATGAATTTCAATGGCTTCCTCCAGGGTTCTATATTTCAGCAAATACAGGATCGGAGCAAAAGTCTCCTGCTGTACAATCTTAAATCCTGGGTCCGCTTCTGCGATACAAGGCCTGACATAGCATCCGCTTTCGTATCCATTGCCGGACAATATGCCGCCCTCCACGATAAATTTTCCACCTTCTTTTTTGCAAGCTTCTATTGCGTTGGCGTATAGCTCCGTAGCTGCTTTATCGATCAGCGGCCCTACATGATTTTTTTCTTCGAGGGGATCACCGATCCGAAGCTGACGGTAAGCCGCCACCAGTTTGCTTTTCACCTGATCATAGACTTTTTCATGGATGATCAGCCTTCGCGTGCTGGTACATCTTTGTCCTGCCGTTCCTACCGCACCGAACAAGGCTCCGAGCACAGCAATATTTAGATCAGCATATTCACTGATGATGATTGCATTATTGCCTCCCAATTCAAGCAGGGATTTCCCCATTCGGGCCGCCACCTGGGCACCAAGGGCTTTGCCCATGCGGGTTGAGCCCGTTGCCGAAATCAGCACTATTCGCTGGTCGGCACCCATCCATTCGCCTATTTCCCGGTCACCGGTGATCAGACAACTTACACCTTCGGGTACACTATTTTTTTTGAAAATACCGGCAACAATTTGCTGGCATGCCACTGCACAAAGCGGCGTTTTTTCTGACCCCTTCCAGAGACAGACATTTCCACAAACCCAGGCCAGCATGCTGTTCCAGCTCCAGACGGCGACAGGAAAATTAAATGCTGAAATGATGCCGACAACACCCAGGGGATGCCATTGCTCGTACATCCTGTGCTGCGGTCTTTCGCTATGCATGGTAAAACCATGCAGTTGCCTGGAAAGTCCGACAGCGTAATCGCAGATATCAATCATCTCCTGAACTTCGCCCAGTCCTTCCTGCAGGCTTTTTCCCATTTCATAAGATACGAGTCTGCCCAAGGCCTGTTTTTTTACGCGAAGCGCTTCGCCGACCTGGCGGACAATCTCGCCGCGTTTGGGTGCGGGCCAGGTTCTCCAAACCTGAAATGCTTTTAGCGCCCGATCCAGTACCGCATCATAAGCTACTCTGCTGGTAATGCTTACACTGGCTATTCTTTTACCGTCTACAGGAGAAAAAGACTCCAGGGTCTTTCCGTTTCCGTTCATCCATTCACTGCCTGTTGATGTTCCCCTGTTATCAGTGCGTATGCTCAGTTCCTTAAGGAAATCCATGGGATTCGATTGAAGCCGCAAGTTATTAAGAATAGAAATAACCGGGTAATCCTATTGGAGGCGTTGCTCCATGGCAATAAAAAAGCTTTCACTATAGCTTATACCAATCGGAATGTCTTTATCGGCAACGCGGATCTTGCTCTTGCTGATATGATCGATCTTGCTTACCGGTACAATATACGAACGGTGCACGCGCAGGAATTCTTTTGAGGGCAGCTTCTGCGTTATCGTTTTGAGTGTCATCAGGGTGAGAATGGATCTTTGCGGAAGATAGATCTTGATATAATCATCGAGCCCTTCAATATACACGATATCCTTCAGGAATATTTTCACCATCTGGTAGTCGGATTTCACAAAAATATAGCCCTGATGAAGTTCCTGGCTGTTGAGATAGTCAACATACTCTTTAGCCTTGAAAACGCCTTTAAGAAAACGATCGTATTCTATGGGCTTTAAAAGATAATCCACAGCATCCACATTAAAACCCTCAATCGCATATTCACTGAAAGCCGTTGTGAAAATGACGGCAGTATGCTTTAGATTCAGGGATTTCGAAAATTCGATTCCATTCACATCCGGCATTTGTATGTCGAGGAAAATAATGTCAACGCTTGAAGATTCCAGAAATTTCCGGGCTTCCTCAACATCGGTAAAAAGGCCCTTGCATTCCAGGAAATAAATCTTTTCAATATATTTTTTTATAACCTGCAAAGCAAGTGGTTCATCATCCAGGGCAATACAGGTTAGCATCAGGATTGAATATTTAAGTTAATAGTATAGGTGAGGGGTTCGTCTTCTATGTTCAGTTCATATTTCCCCGGGTATAATAAATCCAGTCTCCTTCGGGTGTTATTGATTCCGATCCCGGTGTTGACCAGGCTATTTTTCCCGTTATTGTGCTTATTGTTCTTGATCCTGAAATGAATATTATTTTTATTTGATTCAATCAGGATATTGATAGGCGACAATTCCCGGGTGCTCACTCCGTATTTGAATGCGTTTTCGGTAAATGGCAGAAGGATCAGGGGCGAGATCTTTTTACCAGCAATATCTCCGACAACCGTGAATCCCACCGAAGTTTTGTCGGTGTTCCGGATCTTCTGCAATTCAATATAATCATTGATGAACTGCATTTCTTTTTCCAGCGGCACGCTATCCTGTCTGGCTTCCGTAAGCACATAACGCATGATATTGGATAATTTCATTACCGCAATCGGTGTGAGATCCGATTTATTTTCGGCGAGCGAGTATATATTATTAAGGGTATTGAAAAGAAAATGCGGATTGATCTGCGATTTCAGGAATGAAAGCTCTGCGTGCAATTTTTCATTTTCGATCTGTTTGTTCCGGCGTTCTGAGTTCATCCATTTCTGCATCACCTTAACGCCTGTACTGAATAAAAACACCAGCAGGAAAATGGCAATTGATCCCGGAGAAAGTATTGGCGGATGGAAGTCTCCTCTTAAAGGATGCAGCGGCAGAGAGGTGGAGAAACGTTGAAAATGGCCGAAAAAGAATTCATATATTCTTCGCATGGTCCCGAAGAATATCATGATGACAATGATGATTAAATAATAGGAAATGATCTTATTTCTTTCCAGCAGCCTGGGAAAAAGCATGTGGGTATTAAAGTAATAAAATCCGATATAAAAAAAATTGCTGATAAAGAAAAACGGGGTCACGGCCTGTTCCGGAATGAAAGAGGAGTCCGCCGGACGCGAATAAAAGATCAGCGGGAGCATCAAAAAACAGCCCCAGGCGGCAATATGAACAAGGATCTGCGCAGCTCTTTTATTCAAGGGAAAAAACTTTAAATGAACGAAACCCGGTTTAACCGGTTCATATGATTCCAGTTCGGTCAAAACTAAAGTTGTTTTTTAAAGAGATAAAGTTAAAGACCTGTTTATGACATGAATTTCAATGATAATAGACGAATGACTCTTTATAATCGGTGAATTTCTGATGGTAAATATAAGAAAACGCGAAACGCTGAATGCTGATCGGCCGAAGCGTGACTTCGGGTTTCCGGAATAAACTTAAGAATTTATCTGCTTATTGAAAATCAGCCCTTTAGTATCCAGCTAATGCGTCCAGCATTAAATTTAGTTGTTCAAAGACTATGAAATTTCGGATTTTATTGCATTCTTTGTAGATCCGATCTGTATCCGCTGATAAGCCTGTTGACACAGGTTTTTTTATTTGTGGCAATCCCCGAAATCCGTTATTCAATCGAGTTCCATTTATCCGCGAACAGCCCTTGTTCACTTGATTAATATCGTAGCCATGAAATCTTTGATCCGGATCGTATTCACCCTTTTATTGCTAACCCTGAACCGGGGTACCAGCATTGCAGGTAATGATTTAGTAAGACCCATAAACCAATTTAAAGGCATCAGCATGATTTCGATTCAGGCCGTCGATTCCTTTTTTTCAGTTAGCCTCCGGCCCTCTTCCCTGCAGTCAGAATCCGGAAATAATTCTTCCCGCGCCAGGATCTGTTCGTGTCAGATTCTAAATCTGGAATCTGCCAATTACGATCATCGTCATATTGCCTTGTTCGCCGAAGAAACGAATCACGGCTCTTCATCCGATTTCCGTATTGCAATGAATCGTATTGAAAAAGAAAAGAAACATCT
>PLEB01000096.1 GCA_003136915.1 Chitinophagaceae bacterium | reverse complement strand
AGTTCGCGAATTTCCATCTCAACGAGTTCAAGTAATTCCGGATCATCCACCAGGTCCACTTTATTCATAAATACTACCATGCGGGGAACACCTACCTGACGGGCCAGAAGGATGTGTTCCTTGGTCTGGGGCATAGGGCCGTCAGTAGCGGCTACCACTAGGATAGCGCCATCCATCTGGGCCGCTCCGGTAATCATATTTTTAACGTAGTCAGCATGACCGGGACAATCCACGTGCGCATAGTGACGATTGACCGTCTGGTACTCTACATGGGCCGTGTTGATGGTGATCCCACGCTCTTTTTCTTCAGGCGCCGCATCGATTTCATCATACTTTTTTGCTTCTGCCAAACCCCTTGTTGACAAGATGGTTGTAATGGCAGCGGTTAAAGTGGTTTTACCATGGTCAATATGACCAATGGTTCCAACGTTAACGTGGGGTTTATCCCTTTTGAAGGTCTCTTTTGACATTGGTATCTGGTTTTTAATTGTGTTTTAAATGAATTCAATACTATTTTCCCTAAACCTGCTAATTGCTCTTCTCTCATTCAACCCAACGGTATGTTCGTATCCATGAGCCGTTGAAGAGAATTGAACTCTTGACCTCTTCCTTACCAAGGAAGTGCTCTACCACTGAGCTACAACGGCAAGTTTTGCCAGAACTCCGGACTGCCTCCGGGGCCGTTGATAAGCAACACTAGAATCTGTCCGCCGCAAGCCCGTGACCGCCTACGATAAAGCTTCGGCAGACCAGCCCTGCTTTGCTAAGGCTTCAGCAGGCACTCCCACTGAAGCCTGGGCGAAGGTGGGTGAGATCTGCCTTCCCTAGAGTTTCGGCAGGTGAGAGCGGAAGACGAGGTTCGAACCCGCGACCTACAGCTTGGAAGGCTGTCGCTCTACCAACTGAGCTACTTCCGCAGAGTACAAATTTGAAAATTTGAAAATTTGAAAATGTGTAAATGCACACAAAGTCAAATCCATTTTTTCAACCCAAAGAACTTTAATATGTGCTCCTTCATTTTCAAATTCCCACATTTTCAAATTATCCAGTTTCCGCATTATCCGCCTCCGACGGATAGTGGGCAAGGATGGATTCGAACCACCGAACTCCGAAGAGAACAGATTTACAGTCTGTTGTCGTTGGCCACTTGACTACTTGCCCGGATGGTAATCCCTGAAATAAAATGCGAAACTACGCCGCTTGAATGAATTTGCCCCAAATCAGCATTTTCGCCAGTTGAGCCAGAGAAGGGAATCGAACCCCCGACCAGCTGATTACAAATCAGCTGCTCTACCATCTGAGCTACTCTGGCAAAGATTCCTTTTTTTATTCTTTTATCGCTGGACACAAAGAACTAAAACAGACGGATTTATCCACCCATTTTTTTGGGAAGGCAAAGGTAAGCGAATTTGTTAAATTCAAAAATTTTGGACCGTTTTTTATGGGAAAGAAAATAACTGCCAATCCGGTCATACTTTAACCCGTGAAATAAAAAAACCCCGACACGGGGTTTCTGAATATTATGCTGCTTGTTTTTCTTTTTTTCGTTTGATCATGTTGATCAGTGAATCCATTGCTTTGTCAAAAGATTCTTCGAAGGATTTGGAGGAACACTTGACGAAAAACTCCTGCTTCGGTACATTCACCTTAATTTCGGCGATCTTGTCCTTGATGGTGTGGACCACGTTGTCAAGCTTCAGAAACACATCTATGTTTACTATTCTGTCCTGGAAGGTATCAAGCCGCATGAGTTTTTTGTTGATGTAGTCAACCAGCTTGTTGTCCGCATCAAAGTGCACTGTCTGAATGTTTGCGTTCATAGCTTCTCTTTTTATACAATGAAACAATAAATAAAAGAACTCCCGCAAGGAATTTAACTGCCTGCGGTTTCCTCAAATTAGGGCCTTAACCTAGTTTTTCCAAATATTCCGGCGATAAATTAAAACCGTCTATCTGAAAAAAATCTCATCCGCGGGGATGGGTATTTTTATGCACCTCCCGCAGTTTTTCGATGCTGTTATGCGTATAAAGCTGAGTGGCGGCAAGGCTGGAATGTCCCAGCAATTCCTTCACAGAATTCAGGTCGGCCCCATGATTCATTAAGTGTGTAGCAAAACTATGCCTCAATACATGAGGGCTTTTTTTGCTGATCGTTGTTACCAGGGATAAATATTTTTTGACAGCCAGATAGGCATATTTGGCGTATATTTTCTTTCCATGGATATTCACGAGCAGCGTATCTGCCTTATTTCTGCCGGATTCGTTTTTTCCCTCAATATATTCCCGTATTTCATTTACCAGTACCGCACTCAGTGGGATCATTCTTTCTTTATTTCCTTTTCCCAGCACCTTCATCATGGCCGCGTTCAGATCAAGCTGTGTGTTTTTCAGGCCGACCAGTTCTGCCAGCCGCACCCCGGTATGATAAAATATAAGGATCAGGAGACGGTCGGTTTTCCCCTGCCAGTCATCTGAAAATTCAACATGGCTGATCAGCAGTTTCATGTCCTTTTCCTCTACATATATGGGGAGCCTCTTGCCAGATTTGGGGCTGATAACGCCGCTCATCGGAGTTTTATCCAGGGTCCCTGTACGGACCAGGTATTTAAAGAATGACTTCAGGGAAGAAATCTTTCTATTGACCGACTTGGACGTAATCTTATTTTCCTTTAAACTGGCCAGCCAGGACCTGATGAGCGGCGAAGAGATCTGGCTGAGCTCCTGAGCACCGAAGGAAGAATCGAGAAAACGGAAAAACTGCTCAAGGTCATCCGCATAGGCGCGGATGGTATGTTGGGAATACCGTTTTTCGAATTTCAGGAAATCAATGAATGAGCGGATAGGCGAGGTCAAAAAAAGGCTATTGATTCAGCCAAATATAAAATAAAAATGCCATCTCATGGGGAGATGGCTGCATATAATCAGGTTAAGCGCATTATTGCTCAAACTTTCCGCTGGCAAGCTGTTGCTTATACACTGCCTTGAGCACTTCACCTCTTCTCTTGATGGAGGGTTTGGTAAAAGACTGCCGGCTGCGCAACTGTATCAGTACTTTGGCCTTTTCAAACTTCTTTTTGTACTTCTTCAGGGCCTTGTCAATATTTTCGCAATCTTTCGAATCAATGATCAGCATAATATTATCCTCGTTTAAAAATGAATTACGGCCTGCAAAGATAAGGAGTTTTTCAAAATAAAGTAGTAAAAAGGATGGAAAATCCGATTTTTACAGCATGTTTACAGGCATCATTGAAGCCCAGGGCGAATTGAAAGCCATTTCAAAAAAGGGCAACAATAAGACCTTCCGCATGGCTTCCCCTTTGGCCTCCGGTCTGTCAGTAGACCAGAGCCTTGCTCATGACGGGGTTTGCCTGACAATAGAGTCCGTTGCCGGCGATTTTTATGAAGTGACCGCCATAGCGGAAACCCTCTTGAAAAGCCGGCTCGGGGAATGGAAGCCCGGTGACCTGATCAACCTGGAACGCAGTATTCAGCCGAATGGCCGCCTTGATGGCCATATTGTTCAGGGACACACAGATACGATTGCACACTGCACCAGGCAGGAAAACCGGGACGGAAGCTGGGAATACGGGTTTGAATTTCCCGATTCATTCAGCCATCTCATCATTGAGAAAGGATCCATTGCGGTGAATGGTATAAGTCTGACCTGCTTTCATGTAACGCAAAACAGCTTCAGCGTAGCCATTATCCCATATACGTTCGAACATACGAATATGAGAACTATCAAGCCGGGTTCCAAGGTGAATATTGAATTTGATTTGATCGGGAAATATGTGGCAAGAATTACTTTATTACAAAAAAATAATATTCCGAAAGAGCTTATTTCCCAAAAGCCGGAATAGATTCCAGGGTTTCCCTATTCCAATAATAAATTTTATCACTGATTCCGGTTACTGCCCTCAATTGATTCTTTGCATAAATAAAGGTTCTTTGAGATGAATCCTGAATCAGCACTACATCCGGAGGGATAAATAGATGGGCGGCGGAACGAACAGGAAGGATCTTTCCGGCAAATTTTTCCGACTCCATCCTGGTCAGATAATTTACGGGTACCGCTTTCGTGCTGTCTTTCCCATTCATTAATAATGCGTCTCCAAAACCTAAACGAAAGACATATGCCCCCTCAATCTCGTTAGGGATATTAATAAAAAAAATTTTCGGGTTTGTGGAATCAGATAATACCGTGTTTATGATGGAAAAACTGACTAAGGAAGCTTTTTTCCAGTTTAGGTTATTTCTTTCCAGAAAAAAGACATTGTAACAGAGAATGAAAATGACAAATATTATTTTAAGTTTTTTGCTTTTGATCAGGAATACGGGGATATAGCCTACGGCCATGCACAGAAAAACGGAAGGGAAATAAAGCATTCGGTCACTCTCGGAGGTTTGGGTACTGATTCCGGAAATGACAGGGATTACGCACGAAATGGCCAGAAGCAATAACAACAGGAGTAAATCTTTTCTGAAGATAAAATTCCGGACCTTTCCAAAATTTTTTGATAAAAAATAAATGATCATACTGATGCACAATATAAATAATGCGGAAAGGAGAAGTCTGTTCTCTGAAGGTGGTAAAAAAAGCCTTCCTGCAACTTTAGCCAAATTGGAGATATAACGCTGAAGTCCAGATGCTAAAAATTCTTCCCCATATGAACCAAATAAAGTTCCTGAAATAATAAATCGGAGGATCAGATGGATGGATAGGCCCAGAATCAGGTAAAAGCACCACAGCATGATATTTTTTGATTTTTCCTTTTCCCTGATCAACAGGGGAATCAAGACAAGAGGGAAAATGATGGTAGATTCAAAAGCTGCGAGGCTGATAAAATAGCAACCGGCTACTGCCCACCTTCTGAAGGCGGGATTTTTGATTTCGTAAAAGAAAAGCAGGCCTAGTAGCGAAAACAGGCAGGCCATGGAAGCACCTCTGCCCAGTAACCAGACCACGGCCTCATTGTGAAAAGGATAGGTTAGAAAAAGGAAGCCTGTTATGCCGGCAAAGTAAATCTGATGTGTAGTGTTCCATGATCTGCCAAACCGGAAACAAACCCTGTACAACAGAAATGCATTTAATCCATGAATCAGGATGTTGAAAGAATTGAACACTTCAGGCTCCAAGCCGCCCAGGCGGTAATTCATATAAATGCTCAGATCAGATAGCGGCCTGAAAAATCCTTTGATGAAAATAATGTGGTCAAAGCAAACCCTTCTAAGCACTTTAAAGTCGTCTGAAACAAAATATCGGTTTAATACAGGAAGATATAGAAGAAAGGAAGTTGCCGTAAACAGGAACAGGGGAAACCATCCGGGTTTTGTAAGAATAGCTTTATTGGATACACGCCGGTGGTAGATCAGGTCAGTGTCTTTTTCGGTCTCCTTCATGATTTGAAATTAAATAAAAAAGCCGCCGGTTAAGGCAGCTTTGACCGTTATATTATATTCAGGCATTATTTCATCAGGTACATTTTCCCATATCCCTTGGTAAAAAATTGGTCCGTATTGTCTCCCTGTGCGTCGTATTTATCGAGCGACTTTCCATTGAGATTGGTAACCACATGATAAAGATATACGCCATTCGCGAGACGCTGATGGAACATATCCGTTCCATCCCACTTAAATTCAGTGATATTGGGGCCCACATGGAGGGGGCCAAGTTCTTCTTTTGTAATTTCCCGAACTACTTTGCCGGTTATCGTCAGGATCTGGATTTTGATGTTCTGGGGCACATCACTGCCTGTGATGGTAAAAACAAAAGCTGTGGAAGTTGTAAAGGGATTCGGATAATTCAGCATATTCGAAATCATCGCCTTGGTAATGATCTTGAATGTTACCTGGTATTGGATGGTCCCGGAAGCATTACCACTTTTGTCTGAGCCCGTAACAATTAGCGTATAATCATCGCCCTGAGGATCTATCTGCTTGCCAAAGACAGGAAAGAAATCCACACTGGCGGTGTTGTCGGCGCTGCTGGTTGCAGGCGTAAACCTGAGCGTGTCTGTGTTGAAATAATAAGGGTGCAGCGAGCCGTCAGGATATCGCAGGTTCACCTTCATAACGGAGGTATCGTTCAGCAGGAGAAATTTAGCTTCATCTTTTAGTTTGATCAGGATATGTGGCTTTGCCGAAACAATATCATCGTTTAGGATGTGGACATTGTCAAACGTCACGTCCAGCAAAGGATTTGTCTGATCCACTTTTACATAGAAATTCTTGTACAGGAAATTATTAAAATGGAATTGTTCAGGCTGGTCATTGGCCGGATTCACGTCCAGATGTAATGTGTTTAGTCCCGGATAAGCTTTGGTATCTATCTGATAAACAATTTTAATGGTGTCTCCGCTAATCAATGGTTTTGCTTTTGGAAAAGGAATGATATGCGTCACATTATTCTTATCAATGATGCTGAGTGAAATTTTCAGGCTATCAAATTTCTGAAGACTGATATTTTTAAAAGCAATTCCGAAGTCGATTATTTCTCCGAGTTCCACAGAGTCCTTACCGCTAAAGAAAATATTGGGCGCGAGGGCTCCTTCCGGAACAGGTGTATAATTTACTCTCCAGTATTTTAATTGATAGGGGGTCGCATGGATAGAATCCGTTGCTGTCAGCCTTAATTGTAAATAAGGGTATTGTTGCACATTGACCGCGGAGATATCAAAATCCTGGGTGCCCGAGTTCAGATTATAGAGAGCGGTTTGATTGCCCGACGTATCGACTCCGATAACCTGAACGCCCACGCTGTCCGTTGAAGGTATTTCAAGGCTGCTTCCTCTCCAATGAACCTGCTTCCATTGTTTGGCAGGTCCAAATACCGGAGATAATATATTGCCGGTCAGATTTTGCAAATTCACATTTGTCGAAAGGATGACCTTATCATAAAGACCGGCAGAATATTTAAATTGGGGAATATATCCGCCGCCTCCTTTTTTATACACCAGTACCCAGCAACGGGGCTGGTTAATCGAATCTATCAGGGTAAATCCTGCGGCCAGAAGAGAATGATATAATGAATTGTTATGGCCATATAAGGCAGTATCTGCCTCCCAGGTAGATGCGTATGAATTATTGTTATCGTAATCAATGCTTCTAACTACTACAAAGTCTCCTACAGGAACGGAGTCCATAAAATTCATCATCAGCTTTCTGCTGGCAGCGGACATGTATGAGAATTCAAAATTGTAAATGGTAGTTGGTTTGCAGTTAGCGCTTCCGCTTCCAAACCGGAATAAATTATTTCCCGAACCGTCAACATTTTTCCATGGCAGGAAAGTTGCCTGGTCAAAAACATTAAAAATAAGGGATTGGCCTACGCAGGCGCTTGCTATTTCCTCATTGCCATTCACAGAAACGGAAAAATCGGCATCACCCGTACCGCTGGTCGGGTATATGGCCTGGTTGATATACAAATTTCCCTGGTGGGTGCCATAGTGCCAGATTCTGTCTGTTCCAAGAGTTAAACCATTCGGCGTAGACTGCAATTGCTGGAAATAATGTGACTGATTAAAGCCAACTGTACTCCTGAGTGAATCTATATAAACAAATGAGAATTCATTCCAGTGATAAGTGCCATTCTGGGCCGGAACAATTGAAGTTCTCCAATAGTACACGGTACTGTCGTGGTAGCTGATCCCGGGATCAAACTCAAATACACCACCGATGGAAGTAATATTTTTTGAAACCATCATCGAAGAATTAAAGGCTTCCGTAGTGTCCATCTCCATCACATATTGACCTGAAGGGGCAAGCGGATTGGCGGTTGAAGCGTAAACCTTTTGTATTGGCAAATTGATGATGGCATAGTTATAGGGATATATCGGCGTCAGCTCATCCTGGTAAATAAACAGAGGGGCGGTAATTGTATTGTTGGCAAGCGTAACCTCAGGCACATCATTATCAGAGTTTACAGTTACAGTAATATAATTCTGTCCTTTGTCCCGCGTAGCTACAATAGGAACCTGAATTTGAACGGAATCCGAAAATCGTATTCCAGGTATTCTTTTTCTCAGCAGGACGACCGTTGAGCCATCCGGATATTTCCTGGTAAAAAGTACGGTTATGGAATCTGAAACTGCTTTTCCGAGGTTATAAAATGTGGCTGTCACATTAAAGCTGATGTCAGAAACGGAAATAAAAGTCGGTGTGATCGATACATTCTGTGCTTCAATATCATAATCAGCAAGTTTCTCATCGCTGAGCGTGAGTGACGGATCACCATGGATATTCATTTCTTCCACATTGCACCTGGCCAGGAAATCAGTAGGTAGTAGAGCAAGCATTTCCTGACCCGCATCAGCCTGGATTGTTCCAATACTTTTTCCGTAATCATTGTGATCAAGCAGGGTGTACATATCATTCAGCATGATATTCAGGTAATTTACTACGCCGTAATGGGTGCTCGCAACAAAGGCAACCGAACCCTTATTTTTTATGAGAACGTAATTCTCGGAAAGTGTTTTTGAGGTGGTTAGTCGGCCCGGATCATATGTATAATAATTGCCCGCATAACATCCATTTACATAAAACACAGGATATTTTCCAGCATTATTATAGACGCTGGGGTCATCGAGGTTAAAACCAAGCGTTGAGGCTGAAGAGTGACCGAAATAGGTAAGGAGACCGATTCCCCCCGTGAATAACTGGGGGAAAATCGTGCTGGATACCTGATTATCCTGATCCGTGGTAGAACTGCAGAACTGGTAAACATTCGCTCCGAAAAGAGTATCTGAAATAATTTGCTGGTATCCTAACATATAATTGCACAGTACCGCCTGGAGAAAGGGATCCGTGCCTCCGGTTACATGGATAACATTTTTTCGCCAGGCCCTGCCCGCAATTGTATTGGGAGCCATTTCCTGCACCTGTTCATATTGTATTACCTTATCCAGGTAGCCTTCCAATTCAGGCCCACTGATGGCGCCGATCCTTCCTATTGGCAATGTATTGACCGAGCCGGTTCCGTCCGGCGATGCCAGCATCACATCGGAGGCGGGGAATCCAAAAGTTGGAACAAGTTCCAGCTTGTCGATATTTGGATCTGCCTGGTTTGCGCGGTATTCCGTATAAGCCATACCACGTCCGATCAACAATGCGAATTGAGGTTTTTGAGCGTAGGTATTCCGTGCGAAATTCAAAAAATTCTTAATGGCAAGCGGATGTATGTGAATTCCATAAGCAAATTGATCCGTCAGTTCATTGATGTCCATTATCTGAACGTTGTATCCTCCGCCTGCTATCGAGGAACGATAGGTTTTGTAGTCGAGTACTGGATTATTTCCGGTGGATCCAACATAAAGAACGGGGTTACTGACGATCAGATAATTTCCCTGATTGGCAGCATTGCTGTACGAGACAAAATTCTTTTGTGTCAGCGTGGTAACGGTCCTGATATTGGAAGCATCTTCGCTGACAAGTGTAAAATTTCTTGCAACAGAGGAACCGGGTATTTCAAAAGTTAATATCCCGCCGGAGGAGAGGGCTACAAGTCTTTGACCCGAGGTTCTGTCATATAAGACGGGCGTTGAACTGCCCGGATTGAAATCGTTGATTTTTAGAAAATAGCCGCTGATCCTGGCAGGTAATTCAAAACAGAAATTCGTCAGGCCCCCGAAATCAAATAGTCTAGGATAATTCAATTCATAAAAAGATACGACCAAACGGTCAGCATAGGTAACTGCCTGAGAATTATTAAGAAACTGGAAGTTGGTTGTAGAGGTGTTCAGCATGCTCAGTGGAATGGTTATGTTGCTCACCAGATCGCTGAAGCTATTTAATATAGTGTCTTTAACCAAGGTATTATCGACTTTTACCTGGATATGCCGCAAGGTATCTGAACAACCCGCTGCACCGAATTTCAGGTTTGCTGCGGGGCCTCCGTTAAAAATGAAGAGATTATTCTGATTGTCCGAAACCGGATTACCAGGATTGGAGAAATCAGAACTCCAGAATTCTCCCTGGTCATACGATGAAGAATATATGTACTGTTCCAGTACTGCAGCGAAGCCGGGATTTATTTGAATATGAAAATAGGTTCCGGCCGTATACATAAAATAAGGCTCAACAGGTAATGTATTCGAACTCGTATCATTTGCAATGTTACTATAATGAAAATTAGTGTTGCCCGGATTAACGGTCAGGAAGTATACCGCGCTATCTGATTCAAGACTCCATTTTTCTGTGTGCTGGTAAATGGGATTGCGGTAAAGCGGTTTATCGGGTTTTCCGTCATTCATCTGGCCCCAGAATTCAATATAATCTGCAGGGCCAAGTAAACCACTGCTTACACTCGTGTAAACAGGAACTTCTGCACCGTTTCGAAATAACTGGAAATCCCTGGCATCGGCACTTGCGAGTCCTGCTGCTGCCAATACGGATTCGGGTATACGGTAAACCCCGTCGGTTGCAACCTTGAATTTATAATATGTTTTACTGGGATCGATCCATTCGTTGTAGTAGGTTTGAGAGAATAACCTGCCAGCACAAAGGAGGAGACACAGTGTAAAAAATTTCTTCATAGTTTGGTTCAGGTTTTCTAAGGTGGATTTTAATTCTTCTTTTTCTTCTTTTTCACATCCACCAGATCAACTTTTAACGAAAAGACATTTGTATATAAAGGGTTCGACTGATTGGCGAGGTTGGTAAATGCGTAATCAATCTGTACGTCTCCGATTTTAAATCCAGCTCCGATGGATGGCTGGTAAATCCATATTTCCTTGTGGTTCGTGGTATCCCTGTCATCCAGCACCTTCTGGAAATTGTTGATTCCCGCCCTTACAAAAAAAACATTATTATACGATAATTCCAATCACACCCGGGGATCAATACTTATCGGATTAGTACTCACCACCGTATTACGGCGACCATCAAATGTTATATCAAAATCCGCCTCAGCCAGCAAATTGATCTTCTTATTGATCGGGAAATCATAGCAGAAACCCGGAATCAATTGAGGAGCAGTCAATTCAATGGAATTGGATGGAATATCGTTCTGAGTGGCATAAAATACCTCACGCCACTCCTGATTTATATTATACGACCAGGCATTGAATGTGGTTGTCACGTCCTTGGCCACAATACCGAGTTTCCAACGGTTGCCCACCACCTGAACAGCAGCGTCAAAGCCGAATCCCCACGCCTTGGTGAAATCACCGGCCTGACGGTAAATGATCTTGGCATTGATGCCGAAATTTACTTTGCGATTCTTGACCCAATCCACCTGCTGGGCAAGTGAAATCAAAAAGGCATAATCTGCTGAGGAAAATGTCGTGATATTGCTGAAATCAATGCTCCCATCAGGCTGGACTAAAAATACTGTATTGGGAATATCGTCTACTGCAAAACGCAATAGTGTTAGTGCCAGGGTTCGTTTATTATCTTTGAGAGGGAGAACAAGATTGGCAAAATCATACTTTCCTATGCCTGCGAAATACTCAGCGTGCATGAGGTTTAACTGGGGACTGGTTCTGATATCGGCCAAAGCAGCCGGATTCCAATATCCTGCAGTGCCATCGCTTACCGAAGCGACCTGTGCGTTTCCCATGGACATACCCCGAGCACCAGCGCCAATATTCAGGAATTCATCGGAATATTTTGCGAACTGGGCCGTTGCCCGGTTGCAAAAAAGCAAGAGCAGCAGGGTGGGGTAACAGCAGTATTTTTTGGTTCTTCGCACGACTGAAGTCAATACCATAACCTTAATCTAACGCATTTTTATTCAGAATATTGCGATCCATTAAGGATGCGAATATCCCTTACTTTTGCCAAAATTATCAAGAACTTTTATGCTCCTGTTAGAAGAGCTGAAATGGCGGGGTATGATTCAGGATATCATTCCCGGTACTGCGGAACAACTTTCCCGGGAGATGACCTCCGGTTATATTGGATTTGATCCGTCGGCAGACAGCCTTCATATCGGCAGCCTGGTGACTATCCTGCTGCTCGTCCATTTACAAAAAGCAGGTCATCGGCCTATTGCTCTTATAGGAGGTGCAACAGGGTTGGTTGGTGATCCAAGCGGAAAAAATGAAGAAAGAAGCCTGCTGGACGAAGCAACGCTAAACCATAATCTCGACGGTTTGCGGAATCAGCTGGAGAAATACCTCGATTTTAATAGCATTTTGCCAAATGCCGCGCTCCTGGTGAA
Source organism: Chitinophagaceae bacterium (assembly GCA_003136915.1). Lineage (GTDB taxonomy): Bacteria > Bacteroidota > Bacteroidia > Chitinophagales > Chitinophagaceae > Puia. Next base: position 10,972 of record PLEB01000096.1, on the reverse strand, counting down.
TAACTACGACTGGTTCCGCGAAATCCGTTTCCTCGATTTCATTCGGGATACTGGCAAGCATATCACAGTGAATTACATGATGGCAAAAGACAGCGTAAAGAAAAGACTGGAAGGTACTTCCGGCATGAGTTTCACGGAGTTTTCCTATCAGCTTGTGCAGGGTTATGATTTTTATTGGCTCTATAAACATTGGAACTGTAAACTTCAAATGGGCGGGAGTGATCAGTGGGGGAATATCACCACGGGCACGGAACTGATCCGCAGAAAAACAGGCGGGGAAGCGTTTGCATTTACCTGTCCGCTGCTCACTAAGGCGGACGGCGGAAAATTTGGAAAAACTGAAAAGGGAAATGTCTGGCTGGATCCGCAAAAAACTTCCCCGTATCAATTTTACCAGTTCTGGCTGAATGCTGCAGATGAAGATGCAGAAAAATGGATCCGGATCTTTACTTTTCTAACAAAAAAAGAAATAGAGGCAATACAGGATAAACATATACAGAATCCGGAGCAGAGAATACTGCAGAAGACGCTGGCCAGGGAGGTAACGACTTTTATTCATGGCCGGGACGAATATGAAACTGCACTGAGGACGACGGAAAAATTATTTACTCAGGCAGGCCCGATAGAAACCCTGAGTGAAGCAGATCTGCATGCAATGGAAGGTATCGTGAAATCAGAATATTTACGATCCCGTCTCGAGGCAGGGATTGATCTGGTGAGCTTCCTTGCAGAAACGCACATTCTTCCAAGCAAAGGTGAAGCGAGAAAGCTAATACAAAGCGGAGGTTTGCGTATTAACAGGCAGAAAATTGAAGATATTCAATTCCAGGTAAATGACCGATCGCTATTATATGATAAGTACCTGCTTATTCAAAAAGGGAAGAAAAATTACTATCTCGTGGAGACCAAGCCCTAAGCTGTAACGCTCATCTTGTTTTAGGAAATACCTTATTTTTGCTGCCTTCCCGAACACGAGTTGCTTTTTTTGCCCGATAGTATAAAGGTAGTACGACAGATTTTGATTCTGTTTGTCGAGGTTCGAATCCTCGTCGGGCAACTACTTCTCCGGCACCTGCTGAACAGATTTTCCCAATTCCGGAATGCGGCAAATTACATCAAAATACCAGCTGGCGTTTAAACATTATTGACCGGATTTTTACCCCGATTTTACGTGTAAACACTTGCAAATACAGGGTTTTACTATTATCTTGTTCGAGTATTATTTCAATAGATCCCGAATCCCCATGAAAAAAAATCTTTACCCCGGATTAACAATCATTGTACTCGTGCTGCTTAGTGCAATAGCCTGCAGAAAGACCATTGAACCCACATCAACTGGGCAGACCCAAACCCAGACTAAGGTTGACTCCACTACGCATAAGGATTCAACGCATACAACTGTAGATACTGCAAACATACCTCTTCCGCAAACCCCTTTATTGGAATGCAATTATTCTCCGGATTATGGTGATTCGATCGTATTTCCACAACCTACAAGCGGCCAGGATTATGTAGTGTTTCCAGTTAATAACCAGGGCGTTCAGGGAACTTACCTGGCATGGCCGGGGGGGCTGGTTTTGAATGCTCAAACGGGAGCCATTGACCTTACAAAAAGTGAGACTGGTGCCCGGTATGCCATCGGTTTTGTAAAGGCCGGAACAACGGATACGTGCTTGTCCCCGTTGATTCTAGCCGGGGCCTCATATATGGATAGCGTCTACGTGCTTTCTCAAAGTGATACTTCTGCAGATCCCTATTTTAATGCTAATCCTTACGCACCTTCAGTATGTAGCGGTAGTGGAAGCTCAGGCGGTCCTGGCTGTCAGTTTGACTATAACAACTATGCGAAAAATCAAGGTGTTGTAATTGATAATCATACCGGAAATATTGATTTGAGAAATACCATGAAGAACAGCCTTTTCAACCTGCTTCCTATTGATGGGACTACAATTAATACAACCATTTATTATAAGCTGGACGACAATAGTAACTATGCCCCTCAAAAGATCGGGCTGAAAATCATGTTCTATAATAAAAAATCAAGCATCCCACCTTCACTTTTAGGAACCATTACCAACAACCTGCTGAATACCCTGCAGAACCTGTTGCTGGGTAAAAGCAGCAGTTCACCAAGGCCGCCATTGATCATCATTACCAGGAATAACTGACAGGTAAAAACCCGACAATAACCCTCTTTCCCGGACGTTACAGCTGGACTCAATTAAAATCCAGCTTATGTCCGGGAAAGTTTTTTTGGTGCTCCTTGCTTTTCTGGCAATTCTTTCCTTTAAAGGTCGCGATCCTGTTTCTCCCTCACTAAAGGCTCTTAACCGGGTATACGGAAAGGCAGACAGCCTGTTTAATTTATCTAATTCCACTATCGCGACCGATAGTGCAGCATTGAATGGATTCTGGCAGGTAATTCAGCAAACAGGCAGGTATGGAAAACAGGGGAAGGCAGACAGCATTTTCTTCCAGTCATTTTATAAGGCAGGTGTATTGCTTGAAATCAGCGGTAACTTTCGGGAAGCCACTCAGGCCTATCTGGGAGCCGTAACCTATGCCCTGAACGAGTCTGGTAAATTCAAAATGTACGTTTTTGCAGGAGCAGGTTTTTACAATCAGAATAATTTTGATTCGGCAAACTATTTTCTGTTGAAAGCCGAAGAAAATCAAACCATTCTTCAGAAAGATGACAGGGTCCGTCTCTACAATACGCTTGGCGTTTTGTATTACGACAACGGAAACTATCTGCAGAGTAAAAATTATTTTAACCAGGCTTTCAATATCCTGGAGAAAAAACAACCGACAGACAGGATCAGTGCGCTGAGCATACAGCTGAACATGGCCACCTGTTTCTACCGGCTTGGCCTGTATGAACGGGCTTTGGCAATGAATCAAATGGCATTGCAGTCCAATATGTTCCGCAACCAGATCTATATGAATATGGGAAGAGCTTATGCGGGGCTTCATTCATATCCGAAGGCATTGGAATGCTTTCGCAAGGTCCAGGCAGAAAAGCTCCCTGGCGTCTGGAATGAAATGGCCAGCGTGGCTCTGGAATCCGGCCATAGTGATTCAGCATCTGTTTGGCTGAACCGGTTTAGGGCCGAAAAAACGAATTTGGATGTAAATACGCTGGATGCAGGTTTTAATGCGCTTTATTTCGGCGAACTTGATCTTTACAGGTCTGATCCGGAAACCGCACTCAATCATTTACAGGAAGCCATTAATCTTTTTTCCGGGAATTTTAAGAGTACCCAAATAAGAGAAAATCCGACTGCCTTTACAGTAACTTTTGCCTATTACCGTTTATTTGATGCCCTGTATGAAAAAGCTACTGCCTGGCAGATGTTGTATAAGAAAACTTCGCGTCCGGAGGATTTGCAATCCGCATACGATACCTATAAAAGCACGCTTTCCCTGCTGACCTATATTGAGAGAAGCTACGAGATGGATGATGCCAAAATTTTCCTGAAGCAAAAAAGCGCGGATGCATATAAGCAGGCATTGCAGGTTAGCCTCGATTTATCTAAAATTTTCCCTGACGGCCATTACCTGGAGGATGCCTTCATAATCAGCGAGAGGAACAAAGCATCGGTGATGGTTTCAAATTTGAGGGAACAGAATTTTCATTTTGCATCCGGCAGGGAGGGAGATCTGGTGCGGCAGGAAAGAAATATTAAATTCAATATTGCCCGGTTGAGTATAAAAGCTGATCAGAAAAATGATGCCGGAGCGATGGAGAAAATAAATTCCGAAAAATCTGTTTACGAAACACAGCTTGCCAATGTGCAGAAGGAGATGGAGAAAAATAGCCGGTATTACCAATTGAAATACCGGGAAGACTATCCTTCTGTCATCACCCTTCAAAATAGCCTGAATGCTAACCAGGCGATGATCAGTTTAAGCAACAGCCCTGATGCCGTGCATGCGTTTGTGATTACGAGCAGGAGTTTTCGCTATTTGCGATTAGACAGCGGAGAAGCAATTCGTAAAAATGTAAGATCCTGGATACAGATTTTGCAATCATCGGAAAATGGAAAACATGTTGATTCAAGGAATCTGGATAGAGCTTTGTATGATCAACTGGTCAAACCCCTGGAAGAATTTGCAGGAAACAAGGAAGACTGGATTGTGGTTCCCGATGGAATATTCTTTCTTCTACCCTTTGAATCCTTACCTGATGATACTACCGGCAATCGCCTGATCGGGAAACATTCCTTCAGTTATCAATTTTCTTCCAGGTTTATACCGCTAAAGGAAACGGTATCCATAAAACCTGATTTTGACAATGCCGTTCTCTCGTTTGCGCCCTTTGCTGCAAGCGGGGCGGACCTGCGCGGGGAAGGTATGGGATATCTTGAGCGCTTGCCGGATTCTAAAATGGAAATCTCTTCACTCGGAGGTAAACAATATTCTGACAGCCAGGCCACGAAAGAAGCTTTTCTTAAATCACTGAATCAATTTCCAATTGTTCATCTTGCTACCCATGCCGTGGCGGATATGCATGATCCCTCAGCTTCATACATCGCTTTTTATCCAGCATCCGGCATTCGTTCGGACGATTGTCTTTTCCTGGATGAGCTGTACAGTCTGCGGATGGACAGTTGTCAGTTGGTCATTATCAGTGCCTGTGAAACTGGGAAAGGGCAACTGGTTAGCAACGAAGGCGCGATGAGTTTTGCAAGGGCTTTTTTGTATGCGGGTTGCCCAAGCACGATCAATAGCTTATGGAAAGCAGATGACAAGTCAACCAGCGAGATCCTGGAACATTTTCACCGGTATCTTCAGGAAGGATACAATAAATCAGAGGCATTGCGGCAGGCCAAGCTTGACTTTATCCATAAAAACCCGTTGCTCAGAGATCCCGCTTTCTGGTCGCATCTTATCCTCACAGGAAATGCGGACGCATTGTACAAAAAAAAACAGCCCTATGGGTGGGCTGTTATTGGAATATGTTTTTGCTCTGCAATCTTTGTTGGCCTGAGAAAAAGAAAAAAAAGTCGACGCTCTTCATAGACTGATATTGGATCTTAAATGGATAACGTTGTCTAAACCTACTCAAGTGTTTCAGGGATACGTCGACTTTTCATGTTCGGTCTTTCATTGGATTGGATAATTTCTCAACGGAAAATGCTGATTTAAGGATGAGATTTGGTTTTTGTTTTTGGATAAAGGACTTACTGGTTTTTCAGGATTTGGTTTTTCGCTGGACCTTTGGATTTTTTATCGGTGTTTTTCTAGGATTCGTTGTTTCTAAACTGCTTCTTGAATTAGTAACCGCTGCTAGTTTATTTGTAACCTGGGTTTTAATTCTTTTCTTTTATCCTTTTCAAAGAGCCGCTCCATATTTAGTAACCTCGCGGAAATGGGATGTAACCGGATCTTAAATTTATTTTTGATTTTTTAATTCTAAGATTTTCAGGTCAGTAGCTGATATTTGCCGGGCCAGGGGGTTATAGACCTGGTTTTTATTTGCTTTTATCTGGTTCAGCATGGAAACCCCTTTATCTGTCTGGTGGTTCATCAGGTAGGCCAGCGCCAGATAATATTCGGCTTCATCCTGAAAATATATATCGGAAGAATTTGCATTGACATTTAATATATGCTCAAAGCTGGAAACCGCCTGAGGATATTTTTTCAATTCGAGGGCAGCCATACCAGACAGGAAATAATACTCATTTGTTTTAACTGCTGACTGGTTGAAACCCTGCATCACTGCATTCCAGTTTTTATTCCGGTAAGCTTCTTCAATGGCATCCTGATTGCCTTCACCGCGGGCAGTACTTAAAGTATAATCAGTAAAATTCTGCTGATAAAGGGAAGTGTTATTTACTGTACTGTATTTATAAAACATGGCTCCGCCGAGAACCACGATCAGGATCGCTGCAGCGCGAAGGGCGGTTGTATACATATTGCGAACCACGGCTCCGGAAGTTTTGGTTGCCGGCCTGGTCATTTTCCCGAAGTTCTGGCGAGCGCTCACCACTTGTTCCTGGATTGCATTGCGTTCAACCGCTCCCACAGCCATTTTCAGGTATGCCCATTCTTTCGCCAACTGTTTATCGTTGCGTATCATGGATTCCACCTGAACCATTTCTTCTGGCGACAGGTTCTTATCCAGGTAATCAATCAGTAAAAATTCTTTATTCGGCAACATGGCTTTCTATTTATTAATCAATTCGGCTATTTGTTTTGCTGCAACCGGGTTTTCTTTTAACATGCCCGTGAGTTGTTGCAAACATTTATATTTCTTATTTCTTACTACTTGTTCATTTTCATAGTGCAGGTGGGCGACCATCTCTTTCATCGATAAATTCTCATAATAAAACAAGGTGAGAATTTTTCTGCAGGAATCTCCCAGGCCGGCGAGCAGGTTTTGAAGTTGTTGCTTCAGTTCCCTGTCAACGATCGCCTCCGTGACATCCGGATCTTCAGGATTCCGTCCGATTTCAAACAACCTTTCCCGGTTATCCGATCGTTGGCGTTTTCTCAATTCGTTAAGCCACAGGTTTTTTGAAATGGCGATCAGGAAAGTTCTGATGCCGGATTCAAACCTGAATTTTCCTTTTTGAACAGTATCTATAAAAGAGATCACCGTTTCCTGAAAAATATCGTCTGCATCCTGTTCGCTTCCGCCCCTGCCCATAATAAAAGATCTTGTGACCGCTGCGTGCTCCTGGTAGAGAAAGTTAATCGCCTGATTCAGGTTCCTCTTGTCTTTAATGGCCTCTGCCAGAGCTGCATCTGAGAAATTAATCTTCGCGTTCATTTATTAGTACCTGCCCGGAAAGGGTTTGTAACCTGAATAATAAAATAATTTGAGGATAAGGAACATGCTTGAGAACGAAATCATAAGTATATGATTATCACCTATATACAAGCAGTTTTCTGCTGATCTGTACAAAATTCAATTGCCCCAGCTATCTTTGCAGCCGAAAAATTAAAGATAGGAAAATAATCTTTCCGCTATTGCCCGATAGTATAACGGTAGTACGACAGACTCTGACTCTGTTTGTCGAGGTTCGAATCCTCGTCGGGCAACAAGGGCGCGCCTTTTAAGGGTGACGGATAATGGCTGATGGACTCCCCTGCAAATTTATTAAAACCATCGGCTTGCAAATCGTGAATGCCAGAGATTTCTCCGGGTCGTTCGGAGACAATTCAGGTGCGATTATTATGAATGAAACCACAGAGAAAATTTTGGGCTGGCCAAATCCGGTCGGAGAAAAAATATAGTCAACCGGAGAGAATAATAATCCCGAATCCTATCATATTATTTGCATGGTCAGGAACCCCATTCCTGCCGCTATCTCAAATCCGGTTAGAAGCCTGAGAACTGAATAACTCCCGGATGGTAATACCATATAGATCAAAAACAAAGCCCTCTGTTGAAACAGAAGGCGTGTTAACGATTGCTTGCCATCGACAATAAAATATAATATTTTATTTGAATATAATGACAAGTGCCAATTCTAGATAAAAATAAAGAAAAATAAATGGGATTTTGACTTATTTTTTTTATTATTGAGCATAAATAATAATATAATTATATTACTTATATGTTATGGTCTGAACCTTCTTGTAATTAAGGCTATGTGGATATTCGTCGAGGGCAGCTTTGAGGCAATCCATGGCCCTGTGAATGGAATCCACATTTAATACATAGGCCAGGCGCACCTCGCTTTTCCCAAGTCCTTTTGTTCCATAGAACCCTGCCGCCGGTGCCAGCATCAGGGTTTGTCCCTGATAAGTAAATGACTCCAGCAGCCATTGGCAAAAGTGTTCGGCATTGGGTACGGGCAATCTCGCAATGGCATAAAATGCGCCGCCGGGGGTCGGACAAAAAACACCTTCTATCCGGTTAAGCCTTTCCACCAGAGCATTTCTACGTTTTCGGTATTCTTCTTTTGTAGTGTCGAAATAATCGTCCGGCAGGTCCACCGCGGCTTCGCCGAGGATCTGAGAAAAGCTGGGAGGACTAAGTCTTGCTTGTGCAAACTTCATCACCGCATCCAGCACCTGCTGATTGCGCGTGATGAGCGCGCCGATCCTTCCGCCACAGGCACTGTATCTTTTCGAAATGGTGTCCAAAAGAACCACGTTTTCTCCTAAACCTTCAAGCTGCATCGCACTGAAATGTTCGCCCTCATAACAGAATTCGCGGTAAGCTTCATCGGAGAAAAGATAAAGACCCCGCTTCTTAACCAGCTGCCTCAACGTGTTTAATTCCTGGTGGCTGTATAAATAACCTGTAGGATTATTTGGATTGCAGATGAGAACGGCCTTTGTTTTGGCTGTTATGGCTTTTTCAAATGCCTCCGTCGATGGCAGGGCGAACCCATTTTCAATAAAAGAAGTTACAGGAACCACTTGCACGCCGGCTTCCGTGGCAAAACCGTTATAGTTTGCGTAAAATGGTTCGGGTACGATCACTTCATCTCCTGAGTCCATGCAACTCAGCATAGCAAACAGGATGGCTTCCGAGCCCCCTGTTGTGATGATGATTTGCTCATAACTGATGTCAATCTTTTTCTTTGCATAATAACTGACCAGTTTGCGCCGGTAACTTTCATTGCCCGCACTGTGGCTGTACTCCAGAACTTTAAAATCAAAATGGCGCACAGCTTCCAGGGTTGAAGGGGGTGTTTCAATATCCGGCTGGCCGATATTCAAATGAAAAACCCGCACCCCTCTTTTTTTTGCAGCTTCAGCATACGGAACCAGCTTCCTGATAGGGGAGGCCGGCATGTCTTGTCCGCGCTGCGAAATGGAAGGCATGAAAAGAATTTTAGAAAGTAAAGATAAGCACAAGCGTGGGGCGCAAGGCTTTTGCGGGTACAAATAAAAAAGCCGTTGGGCGTTGCTGACGACCGGTTTTCATGGGCTCCCTTTCTTCATTGATGTTGAAAATAGGGAAAGAAAACAATTGTGGACGATCAGCAAACGTTCAACGGCCGTAAGGGACAGATATAACTATGATTTTGATTTTCCTTTTTCTTCCTGATACTTGGCATACGCATCAGCGGTCAGCACTTCCCCGGTAATCTTAATCTGTAAAGGCTGGTCAACACCGGCCACTTTAATGGTTATTGATTTGTTGAAAGGCCCGGCAGAAGCGGCGTTGAATCCGGCAGTGATTTTACTATCCTGACCTTTTGGTATAGCACCTTCTGGCTTCACGGGTGTTGTGCAACCGCAGGAAGGTGTGGCAGATTCAATCACTACAGGTCCACTGCTTGTATTTGTAAAAACAAAATCGTGGTTCACTGGAACATTCTGTTTTATCTTGCCGAAGTCATAAGTCATTTCCTTGAATTTAATGACATCAGCCGCCGTTTTCTGTTGGGCAAATAAAGAGAGTGAAAGAATAAAGGCACTGCAAAACAGGATGGCTTTTTTCATTTCTTATTGATTTGTTTGTTTTAAAAAATGCACGGAAGCGTTTTCAGGCGCGGACGTTGCCGGCAATTTATATACTTCACCGGTTATGGTTAACGTTTTTGTGTGCCCATTGTTATAAAAAATAGTTACTGTTTTATTAAAATTGCCTTCGGCATATGCATTATACCCGACTTTTATCGGGGCTGTGGCGCCGGCTGCAATGGGTGCGCGGCTCCATTCAGGTGTAGTGCAACCGCAGGAAGCCTGCACGTTTTCCAGCAGGAGCGGCTCCTTTCCGGTATTGACAATATCAAAAACATATGTAACGGGGCGTCCCTGAGGGATTTTTCCAAACTGATGAGAGGCTTCTTTTAATACGAGAACGTCTTCTTTTGGGGTCTGAACAGTAGCTTTGGAGGAGATATCGGTGGTTTGGGCCTGTAGTGCACCCACTGCGAACATGCCACAAATTATAAACAAAGCACACTTTTTCATAGTTTATAGAGAAATCTGTCCTAAAATTACATAGTAAACGTCAGCTGTGCCAATAAATTTTGGGTCCCTTATTTTTTAACCTTGCCTAAGGCCATCAACCATTAAAAGAGCAAATATGGAAAATCTGATTGCCATCGAACAACCGGTTACGGAAAATTTATCTTTCGAACATTTCCGTAAAGAAGTATTGAACGATTTCCGGCTGGTCTGTGAAAGCCGGGAGGCAAGCCTTCTGGGAAGGAAAGAAGTGCTCACAGGGAAGGCCAAATTTGGAATTTTTGGAGATGGAAAGGAAGTTCCGCAGGTGGCCGTTGCCAAATTTTTCAAGCCGGGAGATTTCTATGCCGGATATTACCGGGACCAGACCCTTGGATTTGCCCTTGGCACGTCTACCATTGAAGAATTTTTTTCCCAGCTTTATGCTGATCCTGATATTCACCATGATCCCCATAGCGGGGGCCGGAACATGAATGCACATTTTGCGTCCCCATTGGTTGGGGAAAACGGAGAATTTCTCGATCTGGTCAACCGAAAAAATTTCACCGCAGGCCTGGCCCCGACGGCGGCTCATATTCCGCGTTCGCTGGGTCTTGCCTATGCTTCCAAGCTTTTTCGCGAAGTTGATGAATTAAAGGAAATGAAAAACTTGTCTGCCCAGGGCAATGAGGTTTGCTTCTGCACGATCGGGGACGCGTCCACAAGTGAAGGACACTTCTGGGAAATCCTAAATGCAGCTGGTGTTCTGCAGATCCCGCTGGCCATTTTTGTTTGGGATGATGGATTTGGCATTTCCGTTCCTGTGAAATACCAGACTACGAAGGGCTCAATCTCCGAAGTATTGAAAGGTTTTCAGAAAAAAGAAGGGACAAATGGGATAGATATTTATAAGGTGAAAGCCTGGGACTATGCGGGTATGTGTGAAACATTTGAATCCGCTATCCATAAGATCAGGGTCACCCATACTCCGGCCCTCTTTCATGTGGAGGACGTCACCCAGCCACAGGGCCATTCTACTTCGGGTAGCCATGAACGTTATAAAGCGCCGGAACGGCTGGAATGGGAAAGAACGTGGGACGCCATGAAGAAGATG
>PLEB01000107.1 GCA_003136915.1 Chitinophagaceae bacterium | reverse complement strand
GTGATAGGCGAAACCGTAGCGGGAATTATCCTGGGCCCTTCATTATTTGGATTGCTTTTTCCGGGAGGGTTTCATTTCTTGTTCCCCCCCGAATCTATAGAAAACCTGAAGTTTCTGAGCCAGATCGGGCTTATCCTGTTTATGTTTATCGTGGGTATGGAATTGGATTCACGGCTGATCCGGAATCAGGCTTTGGAAGCCCTGGTTATCAGCCATGCAAGCATTCTAATCCCTTATACCCTGGGTATCGGCCTTTCCTTTTTTATTTACGGTCAATTTGCAACTGCCCATTCCAGTTTTTTTTCCTTTGCACTCTTTATGGGAATTGCCATGAGTATTACCGCATTTCCTGTACTCGCGCGCATTATACGTGACCGGGGTCTTACGTCCACTAAACTGGGCGTATTAGCCATCAGTTGTGCCGCATCAGACGATGTTACAGCCTGGTGCCTGCTCGCCCTTCTGATCGCTTTTATTAAATCCGGCTCCGTGTCAGCAGGTTTTTTTACTATCGGCCTTGTTTTGCTTTATGCAGCTATCATGCTGATCCCTGTGAGGATATTACTGAACAGGATCCTGCGTGTTTATCTGAAGAAAAAAATCGGATATAATTTCCTGATGGCTGCTATGTTTACCATGCTTTTGATTTCCGCATATTGTACAGAGATGATTGGTATTCACGCTTTGTTTGGCGGTTTCCTGGCTGGCGTTATCATGCCGAAAAATGATGATCTGCGCAAACTCATAAGTAACCGCATTAGCGACCTCGTCATCGTCATGCTCCTTCCTTTGTTTTTTGTACTGACCNNCGGCTCGTGGGACAAAGCTGGAAAGACAGCCTTTCCATCGGTGCACTCATGAATACCCGTGGGCTCATGGAACTTATTGTATTAAATATCGGATATGATATGGGGGTACTGGGACCGGAGATATTTTCCATGATGGTGATGATGGCACTCCTTACTACGATGATGACGAGCCCGGCCCTGCGCATAATCGAAAGAGTAAAGACGGGATACATTAAACCGGTTCCTGAATGAGTTGAAGATTGTATTTCATGAATGTAGTAGTTCCATGAAAAATCCTGCCGCTGGTATCGATAAATCCATCTTTAGTTTCATAATGCAGATCCACTTCGAAAGAAGTATTTATTTCAGGAATGATCATAGCCAGAAATTTGATCAGCGGACCCTTGGAGATCCTCAGCTTTTGTTTTAACCGGTCTTCCATCAGTTCGCGGATCATCTCAAGCATGCATACGCCTGGCAAAACGGGATGCCCGGGAAAATGTCCTTTAAAAATAGCATGCCTGGGATTCAGCGTCACAGATACCTGGAAAGCAGGATGGCTCTCAGTGATTGAATCCACGGTATAGAGATCATTCCGCAACACGATAGTTATGATTTTTTGAGCGTTATGGAAAAATTAAAATTCAGGTGACGGATGGATATGCTGTCCGGAACCGATTCATTATTAAATGTCATCACGGCTTCGACCACAGGTTTTCTTTTCGAGGACCTTTCCATTTTCACGAGACCAGCGCAATTCTTGTCTGTAATATAATAATTTACTCCCTTCTCCTGTGGAAAACCATAATAAATGAATGCGCTGTCAGTCAGCGTAAACCGGTTCTTTTCCTGCATATTCCTGAAAAGGACAAGTTCAAAATCCTTTCTCAATGTCTTGATGAGTGCCTTTTTATCCATCTGCGAAATAATCTGGTATACCTTGAATTCATTTCCTTTGGAAAAACCAAAATCGAAAAAACTGAACCCCATCGCATTGGAAAAAACTACCCGGGTGCTGCTGTCGGGCATTGTCTTTATAAGTAGCATCCCACTGATATGTTTCCCGATTACGTCTACTGAAGTTCGGTAAAGCGCACGGGTAATTGCCGGCTTAAATTTTTGCAGACACTGATCTGATAATCTGATTTTCTGCAAATGCTGATAACTATTGCAGCCCATCATCGGGCTGACCAGGCTAAGGTATAGCAAACAGCGTATCAGGGATATTCGCATTCAATACTTTGTTGAAAAAGCGTATACTGCTATGATCTCCGGATAATTCAAACATGTCAATCGATTCAGCAGTGAAATCTTTCCTGTCTATAAAAATATTGATCTTTTGATATAGTTCTTTCAGGTTTTTCGCTACCGGCTTTAACTCGATTAGGTAGGACCCGGGGCTTTCAAATACCCGGGCCTGAAAATCGGGGTTTTTTAGTATAGTTCCTCCTACACAATCCAGCAGGATGCGGTTGACCTGCTCAAATATTTTGCTTGAACTGGCGGATAGCTTGTTTTCCTTCTGACCATCCCTGATATATATCTTTCCTCCGTTCAGGATAAGCAGGTAGGGGAAGGGATGGGTATATTCCATACGCACTTTGTTTTCTCTCTTAAACCAAAAATTTCCGCGGGACGTGATTTTATCAGACAGCATGCTGAGGGTCTTTTCCTGAATAAAATCACTTTTAATACCGGACACATTTTTTGTAGCGCTGTTGAATGTCTGTTTAAATGTTTCCTGATTCTGAAGCAATGCAAATCCAGGATATTGCGCCTTTACGGTCAACGCAAGCATGATCCCCAGCATGCCAAAATAATATTTAAGCATAGGGATTCAATTTAAGCATTTTGTCCAACCGTACGATCTCGTATCCCTTTTGCCGGATTTGCGTGATCAGTTCCCTCAATATCTTCATTGTTGATGGGCTCGTATCGTGCAGGAGCACGATGGCTCCTGGTTTAAGAGATTGCAGGATTTTTTGCAGGAGACGGTTTTCGTTCCGGATCATGGTATCCATGGAACGAATACTCCAGCCTATCGAAATAAACCCGCCACGCTCAACTGCCTTTTTCAGGTTGGGATTCGTAACGCCATAAGGGGGGCGGAAGAATTTTGGTTCCAGACCCGTATTGTGGTTAGTTAGTTCATTCATCTGTGTGATATCCTCCAACATTCTTTCGGCGCTGAATATGTCAAAGAGCGGGTGATGGGAATAACTATGATTGCCAATAATATGCCCTTCTTCAACGATTCTGCGGAGCAGGTGTTCGTTTGCAGGGATTTTTTTTCCGATGCAAAAGAAAGCAGCTTCCACTTTTCCTGCCTTCAGCACGTCGAGAATGAAGGGCGTAAAAGACTCCGCAGGACCGTCGTCGAAACTTAATGCAATCTCTTTTTTATCGGTCCCGGCCGAACAGACCGATTTGAAAAAATACCCCAGCTGAATAAAATAAGTTCCACAGAATAATACGAGAAGGTAAGCAAACAGGATCCATGCGTAAGCTGCAGGGGAAAGATTATAGCGTCTGTCCAGAAAAACCCAGATCAGGATAAAAAGGATAAAAAAAATATTTACATTCCTAAAGTTTAACATGCTGAAATTAGATATAGGGCATGATGGTTATTGTCATAGTGATTATGGATCAGGATATTTCTTAAAGGAAAGGAAACATTGGGGAGCCAATCCGGAGTTTTTTGTTCACTGATCAGCAATACTGCCAGCCATAACGCAAATCCGGAAGCTGTTGGGTATTCTCCGCAAAGTTGTTTGAATGGAACGATTGTTTTATTGCGGAAAGCCGTTGCAGACAAATAATTATCAATCTCGTCATGGTCCCCATCCCCGTTTGCACCGGAAAGTACGAGCCCTATACCGTCCGATAAAACCGATGATTCCTTCAAAAACGCATGAATCCTGCTTTCAACACCGGCCAAACTTTCGGGTTTATAAATAGTGCTGATCCCACGAAGGATCGCCCTGGCGCCATGAATTTCCTGGCTGCTCAAAAGAAAAAAAGATGCACCTTCTCCTGCAACGCTTCCTTTATGTGTTTTAGCAGTTATTTCAGGGTTATCGATCGCCGGAATATACAGGCCAAAACGGCTCAATATGGCATGACTGTCCTCCGTTATCTCATCAATCGCTCCGGCAAGAACATTGTCCATTCCTTCCCTCAGAAGGAGCATGGCATCCATGAGCGCATTTTCAAAAGAGAACCCGCGGTGGACGATGGTATTATTGTATCCATGACATTTGAGTAGCAATGCAATCTGCGCGCCTACGGTGTTGTGAGTGGATTGAATAAATGCGGTGGGTGTAAGCAACTCTTCCTGGTTGTCGATCATCCTGCGCAAAAAAATGCCGGTATCTTCCAGACATCCGTATGCGGTTCCTGTAACAATGCCGGAGGGCATCCTCACTTCGGCTTCATCCAGGCAGGCCTTTGAAGCGGCCACGCCCATTCTTACGATCCGGCTCATCCTTCGGATCATTTTGCTATCCACATACCGGCTATATTCGGGTTCAACTGCATGCCAGCGGTTTCCATCCTGCATTTCACGATGAGCAAAGAATAAATCTTTCTCAAGAGAATGTTGTGGTGAAATATTGCCGCTGGATCGGATATAAACCTGCATATAATTTATTAAGAAGCAGAAAATACGAGGGAGGTACAATTGCCTCCGAAACCAAATGAATTCGAGATCACGTGTTTTACCCGCTGATGATTTAGAAATTTTGTTACCGGGGTAAAAGGAAGTTCTTTCATGGGAGTTTCAAAACGGAGATTCGGATAGATGATCCCGTGCCGTATTGCAAGTGCTGAAAAAACAGCTTCCATACCGCCGCTTGCTCCCAATGTATGACCGGTAAAGGATTTGGTTGAGCTCATCTTTGGATAAACAGGATCAAATAAAAGCTTGATCGCCGTTCCCTCCGCTATATCATTATTATTTGTTCCGGTTCCGTGCAAATTAATATAATCAATATCTCCAGGCACCAGGCCGCTATTTTCGAGCGCATTCTTCATTGCCAGAAACGAGCCCGTGCCCCCGGGAGATGATGCAGTCTGGTGATAGGCATCATTGGCATTACTATATCCTGCGATCCTGCAATAAGCTGATTTATTCAAGCGATTCATAATTTCTTCAGATACCAGCACGAGATATCCTGCACCCTCACCCAGGTTAAGGCCCTGCCGGTGCTCGTCGAAGGGTTTGCAAAACGACTTGTCCAGTATCATCAGCGTATTGAAACCATTCAGCGTAAACCGCGTGAGTGCATCAGCTCCTCCTACAAGAGCAAGGTCAAGCAATCCATGCCTGATCATGCGCGCTCCTGTAAAAACGGCATTTGCAGAGGAAGAGCAGGCCGTGCTGACCGTACTGATGAAATGATTAATCCCGAGGTGGTCAGCCACGATCTCTGTAATGGAACCACATTCATGGTAAACAACATCCCTGAGTTTTCCGGCTGCAGCATTCATCATGAAAGATTCAAAGAAATCTTCTGTTTTATCCATACCTCCTACGGTATTTGCGGAAATAAAACCTGCCCGCAAATCTTTAAAATTAAATATTCCGGCATCTGCCAATGCTTCCCGGGCGGCCAGGGCACTCAATAAGGCCGTTCTGGGCATGCCAGATGAAAGACCGGTAAGTTCAGCCAGCGCTTCATTGCTGAGCTTAACCTCGGCCACCGGTAATTTTCCGCGCTGCCGTGTATGTAAGATTTTGATGTCAGCCATCCCGGCTTCTTCCGTCTCAAACGAGTGGAGACATGCCGCTGCATCCAGGCCTATCGCAGACACAACGCCCAATCCTGCAACAAATACAGGTGGGTTCATGAAGCTTTTTTCGCGGGGGAATGTTTGGTAATATAGTCTGCCATTGTCCTCACAGAATGAAATACTTTCGGTCCGTCTTCGGCCTTATCCAGTTTGATATGGTAGTCCTGTTGAAGGAGTACGATCAGTTCAAGGGCATCTATGGAATCCAGTCCCAGACCCTCAACAAATAAAGGCTGATCATCTCCGATATCTTCAGGCTTCAGGTCTTTCAGGTTCAGCCTTTCAATGATCTGCCTCTTCAACTGGCCCATTAGTTTATCCATGGCTTGTGTTATTCAGTAGATTAATTCCTTCAGCGGTAAAAGGTATAGCTTTTTCACTACCGGACGTTTCCACCAGCATCAGCAAGGCCCGGTAATCTTCCCCCAGATAGTCTACCCATCCGCAAATACAGTTTCTTATCAGTTTGCTGTCAAACAAACCGTTTACATACGCGGCCATAAAATTACCATTGAAGGTCTTAAATACAAAAAATGCATTTTCACCTCTAAACTTATACTTTATTGCAATTTCGCCGATCACGATATTTGGGAGGGTATAGACAAAGAGCGCCGGACTGGCACCTGCTTCCATCGTTCGCGCGTATTTCAGATCAACGTCCAGGCTGCCATGGCTGTTGCTCAGCACAATACCTGTTTCATCGCTACCATATTTGTTTGCATGATCACTTTCATTTAATAGAATATCTGTCGCCAGCACACCGAGTTTCGACAGCTGATCCATTTTGTGGAATTTGGGGTACCCCAGCTGATAATGGCGGTACAATTCGTCGAGGAAATCCATTGCGCTGAGCGCTTTGCGTTGAAATTGCGGATTTCCGTTTTTGTAAACGGTGTTGGCAGCAATTAAGCAGGATGCGGTGATGAATCTGGCAGGTTGCAATGTTTGGTCGATAAATAAATTAATGAGGTTTGAGGGATTTACTGTCACGGATATTAATCAGTGCCGCCAGACGATGCAGCGCGGTCTGATGATTTTTTACATAGGGATTGCTCTGATCCCAAACATAACCGGCCAGCACGGAACAGATCTGGCTTTTGATCAGTTCATCCTGATTATCCGCAAAGAAAATAGTATCGAGCGTCCCTTCATACCATGCCATTACATAAGAGCGGAAGGTATCCACGCCCTCCATCATAGGTTTCATGTATTCATTTTCCCAGTCAACATTTCGTCCTTTTAATTTTTCCACGACGAGCTTACCGGCAATCTGACTGGAAACGGTAGCCAGCGTAACGCCGGAAGAAAATACAGGATCGAGAAACTCCGTCACATTTCCGGTAAGGACAAAACCATTTCCAAAAAAGCGGTCCGTAGTACTTGACCAGGATTCTAAGGTTTTCGGCTCAAACAAAAACTTAACCTGATCAAATCTTTCGGCCAGGTAAGGCTCGGATGCTATAAGTTTACGCAATTGTTCTTCTGTGGTTCCCGTATACTGCTGAAAAAATTCCGGATCCCCGACAAAACCCAGGGAAGTAATGCCATTTGAAAATGGAATGATCCAGACCCACACGGCAGGCTGGTGAACGACAATTGTGATCCTGTTGGGTTCATCCGACATGGATCTTTTTGTATCGACGGTATGCGAAAATAATGCTTTGCGGGGCGGGAGATTGGAAGGTTTATCCATATTGAATAAGCGTGGTATTACGCGCCCGTATCCACTGCCGTCAATTATAAATCTTGCTTTTATATACGATGCATTTCCATCTTTGTCCTGCACGGTGGTAACAGAATCGGCGCCGTTGAACTCTATGCCCGTAACGGTGGTTTCATAATGCACGGGCACGCCCATTTTCTCAACGGTATCTGCCAGGGTTTTATCAAATTCGCTGCGAGGTACCTGGTAAGTCCACTGCCATCCCTGGGTGAACTGGTCGGCAAACCGGTAATCGCATATCTTTCCATTCTTAACAAATTTTGCTCCCCCTTTTTCTTGAAAGTTTTTTCCCGCTACGGCTTCCAGGAATCCCGCTTCACCCAGGGCCTCCATGCATCGTGGCAGCAGGCTTTCACCAATCACAAACCGGGGAAATTTCATCTTTTCCACTATCTGAACCTGATAGCCGGCCTTATTAACAATAGAAGCTGCCACTGTGCCTGCCGGGCCGGCTCCGATGACGAGTACGTCTGTTGAATTCATTGCCATGATCGTTCCGGTTTTGCTTTTATTTTTCCTTTCTTTTTTTACACTTCAGCAGGGTGTGGCTCAACCCGATCTCATCTATTCTTTCTTCTATTTTAAATCCAGCTTCTTCAATACAGTGAATGAACACAGCCGAATTATACATCTGACTGTTGCCATTTGCCAGGGCAGTAAAATAAACCGAAGTTTGCTGGAGACAGAATGCGGCGGTCTCAAATCGCTGATCATCCCAGAAAGCTTCCAGGATCAAAACATATTTATCGTCGTCCAGCGATGCATGACAGCGTTTCATTATGGATATGATTTCCGCTTCCGAAAAGCAATCCAGGAACTGGCTCATCCAGATGGCGTCAAATCCCTTTGGAAATGCTGCTTTTTCGTCCAGAATGTTTACCGGATAAAAAGAGATGCGGTCTTCCAGATCCGCCTGTATTACTTTTTCTCTGGCCACATTCAACTGGCCCGGAAGGTCCATGACCGTAATATGCAGGTCCTTTGAAAAATGCGCACTGGCGATTGCCCATTTGCCCGTGTTTCCTCCGATATCAAGAATCTTCTTAATTTTTCCGTCATAAACTTTAGGTAAAGTAAGCGGGAAAGCAATGTCACTGAAAAAATGGTCGAAGGCAAACCAGCTTTTCTGCACGTGTGCCGGCAGTGAAGAAAGGCCTTCATAAATGGTTTCCCAGTTTCCGAATTCCTTAAGACCTTCCGGTTTGCCGGTTTCAATACTCTTATCAAGAGAGAATAATCCTTTATAGCACACATCGTGAATAAAATCCATATTCACCCGGGTAAGCGGATCATTATTAACAAAGTACCCTGTCTTGGTTATGAAATATTTATCTTCCATTGTAGTAACGAGTCCGATGCCGAGTCCCGATTCGAGCAGAATGCGTGTTCCGTAGTGGGGGAGATTCACCTGGTCGCGGATCTGTTCCAACGTAAGGCCTTCCGCTTTGCAATCCAGCAAAACTTTCAGTATCCCGGAATTGCGGAGCACGCGTGCCACCTGGAAAACAACGGGACCGAATGCAATCCATTGGGCCAGTCCTTTAGCTTCGATGGCTGATTTTGTATCCTTACTGAAAAAATTCATGTATCAAGATTTCCGTTCGCCGGGGTTAAAGATATTTTATCCGCTGATATTCAATTTAAATTTTCCAGAATGATGGCTGCATTGCAACCACCGAATCCGGAAGCGGTCTTCAGGCATTTTCCAAGCTTTGCTGTCCTGAGTTCTTTTATGACATTTACCGGCATTTCTGTTCCCGGACTGGAAAAACCAAGTGTGGGAAATAATAGATTTTCCTTCAGAGAATGCAGTGATATGATAGATTCAACCAATCCCGCGGCTCCGAGGGTATGACCATAGTATCCTTTCAGACTGTTCAGCGGTACGGATGACATTCCAGCCAAATGGATGGCTTTGGCTTCCATATCATCGTTATAACGGGTGGCAGTTCCGTGGGCAGATATAAGATCAATCCCGGCGGCTTTGACGCCTGCCTGCTTCATTGAATTCCGGATCGCAAGGAACAATTCCTCACCGGTCCGGGAAGGCCCGGAAATATGATTTGCATCATTGCTGACTGATCCACCGCTGAGAAGGATCGAATCATCTGTTTTATTCCCGGAAAGAATAACGGTTGCCGCGGCTTCTCCGAGCGTAATGCCATCCCGGTCTGCGTCAAAGGGTTTGCAGGGTTCCGGGCTGATGGCCTGAAAAGATTGGAAACCCGAGAAAATAAATGCCGTGATCAGGTCGGCGCCTGTCACGATTACCTGATCATACATCCCGGATTGAATCATGCGCATACCGGTGATCATAGCGAGCAATCCTGAAATGCAGGCATGAGAAACCACCACGGGCTCGCTTACGATGCCCAGGTATTCCGCCATCCGTCCTGCACTCTCGCTTAATCCAACACGTGACCAGGTCCCCGCATGTACAGGTTCTTTTTCAATGATGCTGATATTTCCTTTTGTAGAAGAAAGGATGAACCCGGTGCGCGGATCTGGAAAATCATCCTCGTGGTTTTGCATAGCATCTTTTACCGAGGCAAGAACAATATTTTCGAAGGCTGTAAAAGATGGATGACCACTTTTTGACCCTGAATCCAGGAGTGAAGCGTAGAAAGGTTTATCTGAGATGCCGGAATGTTGCAGGCGGATTCCCGATTGGCGGTTTTTCAGGGATGATAAATTGGCGGATGTGTCCTTTCCCAGCGGTGATAAAATATTATCGGCCACCACATAAACTTTATTCATGATCGGGGTTTAGGGAGAAAGATGTTTTCTTTTCCACGCCTCAAAAAAAGGCGGATTTGTAAGTTGCAATGTGGAATGCTTGCTGTCCAGAAAAACCTGGATGGAAGATCCTGTGGCTACCAACTGGTGGTTTTTTTTATTGTATAGCCGGTAACCAAACAGAAGCTTGGCTGCATCACAGGGGGTAAAAGTGGTTTCTACAACCACAATATCCCCGTACCGCAAGGATTTTTTAAAAGAACAATCTACGTGAACAACAGGAATTACAAAACCCTTTTTATAGAAATCCAGATAGCCTATTCCATATTCATTGCCGAAAGCCTCCCTGCCGTCTTCAAAATAGCGTATATAGTGGCCATGCCAGACAATGCCGAGCGGGTCAGCTTCATTAAAACGTACCAGGATCTCTGTCTTTGCCGTCAGCTTGTTTACCATGGGCAGAATAGTATATATGGATCAGGCACCTGCTTTGGCCTTCCATTCCTTGTATTTTTTCTTTTCAATTTGTTCAATAACGCTCTTGATTCCGGCAGCCCAAAAGTTTCGAAAACCAAATCCCATGCTCACCTTGCCTTCCAGGCGGTCGGTCATCAATACTTTTTTGGTAGACATGTCTATAATGACCACCCATAGTGCAATTGCCTTTTCTGACTTGCCCATGGCTTCGGAAACCATAAGGATACCGATACCTTTTTTCCCTTTGAGATCGTATCCTCTCACCAGGTTTGAAATGTCTTCTTCTTTTAGCCGGTGGAAATCACTTGTGTTGGTCGATTTCATATCGTCTTCATTGACCTTGGTATTGCGGTCATTCACATAGTTCACATCATGGTCCAATTCAGAGCTCCGATGAAATGCAGATTTAAGATTATACTTTTTGCCCTCATCTATTATCAGTTCATTCAGACCATTGTATTGACGGTCCCGGATATCGGAGAGATTTGCGGTTGGTTCATCAATGAGCTTGTTTTTGGTAAAGTCAATACCCAGCCAAAGCGCGCTGGTGCTTTCTGAACTGAAAAAATCTTTCAGGCTTTGGGCCTTCCCGGCTGCTGATGAAAATAATAAGATAAGGGAGAAAGCGGCCCATCTCAAAGTTGTTTGTTTTTTCATGATCTGATTTATGATTGGTTACTAATAAAAATTTTCAACTCACATTTTGCGATTAGCCTGTCATCCATCTTTACAGTGCCCGAAACCAGGGATACCCGCAGAACTTTTGAATGCAGCAATATTTCCAGCATGATTTCCTGATTCACGGGTGGCCATTCAAATATTTCGAGATGCTGCACAGCGCCTATATAGCCTACCGGAACCGGTTTATTCTTCGATTTAAAAAAGTATCCCACCCCTGCCGCTGCCGTCTGAGCCATAGCTTCCACCATACCTGCCGAAGAAAAAAAGCCTTCCGCTGCAAATATATTTCCTTCTCGGATTAGTAAAGTGGTTCTTGAGGTTTTTTCGTCTGCATAAATCAATTTATCCACCATCACAAAAGGATCCCGCTGGGGAATGAATTCCTGTACATGAACGGCAGCAAAACTCATGAGGTAAAGGTAGGGATTTAGGGAGAAAGATGGTTTCTTTGATGGTATATGGTTGATAGTTGATGGA
>PLEB01000438.1 GCA_003136915.1 Chitinophagaceae bacterium | reverse complement strand
AAGGATGTTGCCGGCTACCGGGAAGAAAACGGTGACTATATCCTCGATACCGGATCTCCGCACTACGTAAAGATTGTCGGTGATGTGATGGACTGTGATGTGCTGAAAATGGGTACCGCGATCCGTTATAATGAAGAATTCAGCAAGGACGGCATCAATGTAAATTTCGTTGAGCAGAAAAAATCGGATGAAATCCTGGTGCGGACATACGAAAGGGGTGTGGAAGACGAAACTTTTTCCTGTGGAACAGGCGTTACCGCAAGCGCCATCGTTTGTTTCCACAATGAAATTGGGTATAATGATGTGACTGTAATTACAATAGGTGGGAAGCTGGTTGTAAAATACGACAGGCACGACGATAATAGCTTTACCAATATCTGGCTATGTGGTCCGGCCGAGAAAGTATTTGAAGGCAAATTTGACTCAGGCGACTAAAATGAGATCCACCGGATGAAGTACGCTCCATATATTGGCATCCTTGCTGCTGCCTTGCTCATCACCGCAAGTTTTATTCCCTGGGCTTATTATCCTGACATAAATCAAACCTTCAACGGATTTTATTCCAATCAGAACATCTATGGACGGCCAGGAAAAGCATTTGTATTTCTTGCCGCGTTGAGTACCGTACTTTTTCTTATTCCAAAATTATGGGCAAAAAGGCTCAATCAGTTTCTGGGTATTATTATCCTGGCATACGCCATTAAATCATTCAATCTCTTTGCCTCCTGCTATCAGGGTATATGTCCCCAGAAAAAACCTGGTTTGTTTCTAATGCTCATCGCGGCCTTGTTCATATTAATTGGCAGTCTTTTTTCCGGGGTGAAGTTGCCGGAAGAACCTAAAAATCAATAGTGACCGGTCTGGATTAGCCGTGCAATTGCAAAGGCACAGCCTGCGGCAACAGCACCGATGATCATTACACGTAATGCGCCTTCCCAGCGGTTGACACCTGTAAGTTTACTTTTAAAATATCCAAAAACAAATAAACAGATCAGCGTGATCAGTGTTGAAATTTTCAGGCCCTGCATACCGCTCGATACAAAAAAATAGGGACTGAGCGGGATAAGTCCGCCTACGATATAAGAAAAACCAATATTAAATGCACTTTTTTTTGCTCTCCGCGGATCCGGCTTTTCGAGACCCAGTTCATACTTCATCATAAGCTCTACCCACTTTTCTTTATCCTTGCTTACTTCCTCTACGGCCTGTTCCCGTACCTCATGGCTTAGTCCCAAAGAAGAGAAAAATGTTCTCAGTTCCTGCTTTTCCATTTCTGGAACTGTTTCAACCTCATCGTATTCCCTTTTCAATTCCGAATTATAATGGTCCACTTCGGTTTTGCCGGCCAGATATCCGCCAAGACCCATGGCAATGGAGCCCGCAGCAATTTCGGCAAGGCCGGCAATGATAATCAGGTTAGTGCTGGAAACGGCGCCGCTTAACCCGGCAGCAAGTGCGAAAGGAACTGTAAGACCATCGGACATACCAATCACCACATCCCTTAAAACGTCGGCGCCAAAAACATGTTTTTCGCTATGGCTGTGCTGGTGTGGCTTGACAGGAAGTTCTGTTTTCTCAGCACTGTTCATGCAATAAATTTACAATCCTAAGGTAGGCAATAATCAGGCTAACTATTTTAATATAAGAAGGCTGTCCGCAATCATTTCCAGGCATTCGTCAAGCTGCGCCCTTGTGATCGTCAGCGGAGGCGCCAGCCGGATCTTATCCCCGTGGGTTGGCTTGGCGAGCAGGCCATTTTCTTTAAGCTCCAGGCAGATATTCCATGCGGCATTCGAATCGGGATGCCGGATTACGATAGCATTCAGCAATCCTTTTCCACGGACGGTTTCTATGAAAGGAGAGTTAAGCGATGAAATACCTTTTCTTAAATATTCACCCTGAATGGCGGCATTTTCAGCAAGATGCTCTTCCCTGATAACCCCAAGTGCTGTAATTGCAACCGCACAAGCCAAGGGATTTCCACCAAAAGTTGAGCCATGTTCGCCCGGTTTGATGGTTAGCATAATTTCATCATCGGTAAGAACAGCAGATACAGGCATAGTTCCGCCGCTCAAGGCTTTTCCCAGTATCAGGATATCGGGTCGCACATTTTCATAATCGCAGGCCAGCATTCTTCCGGTTCTGGCCAGGCCGGTCTGGATTTCATCTGCAATAAATAAAACGTTCGCATCCTTGCAGTACTGTGCCGCCGTTTTTAAATATCCTTCGTCCGGCACAACCACGCCGGCTTCGCCCTGGATCGGCTCCATCAGAAATCCGGCAACTTCCTTATTTTGTAATGCTTTGGCAAGTGCCTCTTTGTCGTTGTACGGAATGATGTCAAAACCCGGCATATAAGGACCGAACCCGGTATAAGAAGCAGGGTCACTGCTGAAAGAGATTACGGTACTGGTGCGGCCATGAAAATTACCTTCGCAAACAATTATCCGCGCTTTATTTTCCGGTATGCCTTTTATAGCGTACCCCCAACGACGGCAAAGCTTAATGGCCGTTTCCACTGCTTCAACCCCTGTATTCATAGGTAACAGCTTGGCATAACCGAAATATGTGGTAATGAACTTGGCATACTCCCCAAACTGGTCATTATAAAAAGCACGTGAAGTCAGGGTCAGTTTATGCGCCTGCTGAACAAGGCTCGCAATAATTTTAGGATGACAATGACCCTGATTGAGGGCAGAATAACCACTTAGAAAATCATAATATTTTTTGCCGTCTGCGTCCCAAACATACACGCCTTCACCTTTGCTGAGCACTACGGGCAGGGGATGGTAGTTGTGGGCACTATAAAGATCCTCCATTTCTAACAGGCGGGAGGTTGTTTCTGAATGGGCTGAAGTCATTTGCATAAAAATGGCTATGAGTTTAAGATGCTGATGAAATAAGGTAAACTATGCCAACGCTTTGCCCTCCATAGCTTTTTATGATCACTGAAGGTTTGCGTTGGTAATAGCGAAAATGGGTTTGACGCTTCGCCTTCCGCAGCTTTAGCGAAAAAAGGCCGAACGAAAAAGGCCTGACAATCATCGATGATCGAGAAAATCGAGGTTGCCGGCTAGAAATGATATGGGAGAATTAGTAAAAATAATCGTTGCTTATGCTGCAAGATACAAAATCGGGCCGGTATTCAAAAGGTCCCGGTCCTAAGGGATAATGGTTTGCCGGAAGGAAGGGTCAATAACGGCAGCTGGAATCTGCCCTTTTCTAAAAATTCCATATAAGCTGGAGCCGCTTCCGGTCATGGACGCATAAAGTGCACCCCTCGCGTACAACTGAATCTTGATTTTTTGAAGCTGGGGGTATTGACGGAAAACAGGGATCTCAAAATCATTCCTGAGCTGGTTTTTCCAGTCCTCTACAGGGTCGGATACCAATTCCCTTATATCCACGGTTGCCGGTTCGGGATGAATTTGTGAAAAAGCCCAGGCGGTGGAGATCTGCACTTCAGGATAAACAAGCAAAATCGAATACCCGGAAAGATCAAGGACTATCGGCTCCAGTATTTCGCCTCTTCCCCGCGCATAACAGGGAGAAGATTGCAGGAAGAAAGGACAATCGCTGCCTAGTTTTAGCGCGAAGGATGCCATTTTTATATCTGGAATTTCCAGTTTATAGAAACCATTCAATAGCTTCAGCATACAAGCCGCATCAGATGAACCGCCGCCAAGTCCTCCGCCGGACGGAATNNATGACCAGGTTATCGTTTGGATTCCCTGCCAGAGGGAGACCGGATAAAATCAGGGATGGGGAAGGGCCAGGAATAATTTCAACAATATCCCTGAGATGCAAAGGATAAAAAACCGTTTCCAGGTTATGAAACCCGTCGGTCCTTTTGGAAACAACGGAAAGGCCAAGGTTAATTTTCCCATGCGGAAAGCCGATCATCCGTGCCTTCCTTTTTTCCGGCTATTGATCTCATCCCGGATTCTGATGGCCCGGATATAATCTTCCTGTTCCAGGACTTCGGAGAGCAGGGTGTTCAGGTCCTCGAGGGAAAGACCACCCAGGTCTTCCTTTGCGCTTCCTTCAGTAGTAATGGTTTCCTTAGGTAGTTTTTTCTTTCCTGCGCTGTCTTCCATAAGAATCCCCGCGCTTTCAATGATGTTTTCATACGTAAAAATGGGGCATCCAAACCTGACTGCAAGCGCCAGTGCATCTGAGGTTCGGGAATCTATTTCAACGGTATCATGCTCGCTGGTGCAGATGAGTTTTGAATAAAAAATTCCCTCCTGGAGATCAGAGATAATAATCTCCTGGAGGTCAATCGTAAAAGCGCTCATGAAATTTTTCATAAGATCATGGGTAAGCGGGCGGCTCGGATGCATTTTCTCCAGGGCCACAGCAATGGCCTGGGCCTCAAAGCCGCCGATCACTATCGGCAGCCGGCGAAGGCCGTTGATCTCACCCAATACAACAGCATATGAATGCGTTTGGGTAATACTGTGAGACAAGGCTACGATTTCCAATTCGATCTTCTTCATAAAACGGATATGCCTCCAGGCGGAACTTAATAGTTGCTGATTAAAAGGGCAAATATAAAAAACTAAAGCCTTCCAAAAATATCAGAAAGCTTTAATTGTAATTTATGTAAAATCAAAGGATTAATTCGCTGCTTAGTGCAGGCCTTTGAGCTTTTTTACAGCCTGGATCAGTTTGGGCAACACCTCAAAAGCATCTCCGGCAATTCCATAGTCAGCTGACTTAAAAAATGGAGCTTCCGGATCTTTGTTGATAACCACGATAACTTTGCTTCGATTTACTCCTGCAAGGTGTTGGATTGCCCCTGAAATGCCAACCGCAACGTA
>PLEB01000172.1 GCA_003136915.1 Chitinophagaceae bacterium | reverse complement strand
AAGCGATTTAACTCCTATCTGCTGCAGCATCTGCCTGGTTTCCGCTTCATTGGAGCCTATGTGCCGGCGGGCAAACTCATTCACCTGTTTTTCAAATAAATTCATATTACGGACGATGATGTATCAAAAAGATGCGCAAAGTTAACGTGAATCGGAGGATGATAAAATTTTCATTAGCATTGTTATGCGAAAAACCCATCAGACAAGGTCCTGGCAGACCCTTGGATGTTGCATCTCATTTTCCTGAAGCTGCCGGCTTGTCTGCCGGCTTCCATCGTGGCTCCAGCCCGGAGGGCCGAACAAG
The DNA here is from genome assembly GCA_003136915.1 of Chitinophagaceae bacterium. GTDB lineage: Bacteria > Bacteroidota > Bacteroidia > Chitinophagales > Chitinophagaceae > Puia. The sequence goes on along the minus strand of PLEB01000172.1, from coordinate 4,630 downwards.
TAATTCCACTTTTGGCGCCAGGAAATGTCTTCCCGGCTAATGTCTTTCCAGATCTCCTTCCACTCATGAAAAACCAGGTCAGCAGGCGTTGATTTTTCGAGCGGCTTAGTAAGACCGTATTTTTTTTCCTGGTATTCCTCATCTGGCAGTTCGGGCTGAAAAGTACCAAACAACTGGTCCCATACGATCAGAAACATACCCATGTTCTTATCCAGGTACCGTGGATTCGAAGCATGATGCACCCGGTGGTGGGAAGGCGTTACAAGGATATATTCGAGCCATCCCATTTTTTTGATCAGTTCCGTATGAACGAAAATGCCCCATATCTGAGTTGCGGAATAAATAAAAATAATATCCAGCGGTTTGAATCCCAGCCAGGCCAGCGGCATAAAATAAAGAAAGCGGTAAAGTGGCTGGAAAACAGAAGAGCGGAAACCAACAGTGAAATTCATCTGGTCAGATGAATGATGTGTGACGTGAACAGCCCAGAATAGTCTCACTTCATGATCAAACCGGTGCAGCCAGTAATATAAAAAGTCCTCTCCGAGTATCAGCAACACCCAATAACTGATGCGCAGATTCCAGGAAATCAGCTTATGGTCATATAGATGAACCAGGATGGCAACATAGATCACCCGGAAGGAAAGGTCAATCGTTGCATTCAGCAACATCAGGTAAACATTTGCGGCTGTATCTTTCAGGTTATATAACTTCCGGTGCTGGAAATGGCTCAATAGCAGCTCTATGCCGATGATGAAAATATACAAGGGCGTGCTGATAAGGATAAGGAATTGTTCTCGGATCGTTCCGGCCATTGCCAAAAATAACTAACTTGTTCAACATGCCTGACCGTTTAACAATTACCTTAGAGAATTGGGAAAAGATCTCTGCGGATCACAGGAAAGACTATAAAAATCTCCTCGAAAAGGCAAATAAAAACAGGGTATTAAAAGAACTTCCGGATTTGCACGAAAAGGCTTTTCGCGAGATTGCCTGCCTGAAATGTGCACGTTGCTGTAAACAGTATTCCCCCCGATTTAAGACACCGGATATCAAAAGAATCTCCAAAAGGCTTCAAATGAAAGAAGGCGCTTTCATTGAGAAATACCTGCGCATAGATGATGAGGGTGATTATGTTGTTCGCTCGGTACCCTGTGCCTTTCTCGGGGTGGATAACCACTGCAGCATTTACGATGAGCGGCCATCGGATTGCCACCGCTTTCCTTATACGGATGAAGATGTGATTCTCAAAAGACCAAAACTCACGCTGAAGAACAGTGCGTTCTGCCCGATCGTAGTATCTGTTTTGGAAGGACTGATGGAAAAAGCTAAATGATTCCCTGGATCACTTCGTCGTATGCTGCCTGCAAACCCCGATCAATGCCATCGCCCTGCCATTCGGTAACTCCGGGAATAAAAGTGGACTTAATAATCTCTTCCCTTGTTTTTCCCGCTTTTATTTGTTGGGTGACATAATCCAGTAGGTTGGAGAGATAACCCTGCATTGCTTTGAGATCATCTTTGTAACCGGTGACCTTATCCGGATCAAAAGCATGACCGAATACAAAAAGCGTGTCCTTGTCGAAAAGTTGCTGTGCTTTGTCTAATACCAAAATCCAGTTTTTAACGGAAGCGCCTGCGGCGCGGTCAACAAAAGCCCAGCGGCGGTTGAATACGAGGTCACCCATGTGCGCGATATTGGCATGAGGAAAGTGAATGATACTGTCACCGTTGGTATGGGCCGGCCCGAAGTAATAAGTATAGATTTTTTCCTTCAGTTTTTCATATTTCCAGGTATCGCCGTATGTAAGATCGGGATACAGTTGCTGGTCTTCCTTATTTTGTTCTTTAGCTGCGCGTTGCTGGTTGATCAGTGAATTGCTATGTGCTGCTACGTGGTTTATAATTCCTTTGAATGATATATTTCCGGCGGTATGATCCATGTGATGGTGCGTGTTGATCAGGATCTCGAAAGGCTTGCCCGAATCTTTCCTGAGCGCATCAATCAGGTGTTTGGATTGTTCCGGAAATTCCGCATCCACCACGGCAATATTTTTTTTGGAAACATAATAGGCAATAGTGCCCCCTTTCTCGGTAAAAATGCCTACGTCATTGCGCAGTAGTCTCATCTTATAGGGATTTTCCTGCATAAATTTTGTTATCCAGTCTTTTCTCAGTAATGGGATTGCGCCAAAAGTAAAGCTGGCATTTCTTACAAAAGAGCGGCGATTCATATGCTGATGTTTACGTTAAGTTAGGTTTGAATGCTGAATATTCAATGAAGAAAATAGGATATTAATATTCCATTTTTCTCAATGAAGGCGCGCGGAACCAGGTGGTCACTACTACCAGGAGGGTCATGCAGCCTCCGAAGACCACGGAAGGAACAACACCCATCAGTTTGGCCGTTATGCCGCTTTCAAACTGACCGAGTTCGTTGCTGGAGTTGATGAACATGGAGTTCACACTCATTACCCGGCCCCGCATATTGGCGGGCGTTTTCAACTGCATGATGGTTCCCCGCGTAACCACGCTGATCCCATCCAGAATGCCGCTCAGTAGCAGGACGCCAAAAGAAAGCCAGAAGAGTTTGGAAATCCCGAAAATGATAATGCAGATCCCGAAACCCGCAACGGCCAGCATTAATTTTTTGCCCTGTTTGCGCCTGAGAGGAAAAAGAGTGAGTATCGCCACAATACAGATGGATCCCATATCTGAGGCGCCGTTCAGGAATCCGAATCCCTGGGCGCCAACTTTTAAAATATCCCGGGCATATACGGGCACCATGGCTACAGCACCTCCAAAAAGCACGGCAAACAAATCCAGAGAAATGGCTCCCAGCAATTCACGGGTCCGAAAAACAAATGCCAACCCTTCTTTAACGCTGTCCCAGGTTTTTTTCTCACCCTTTTCATTCAGCGCAGGCTTTGGTTTTAAGGTGAATAATACAGCGAAGGCGGAGAAAACCAGGATGAAAACCACCGTAAGCGTACCCGTATTGCCCAAACCTGCAATCAGGAAACCGCCGAGCGCATGGCCCGTCACTGATGCAGAAAGATAGGCGCCCTGGTTCCAGGTCGTGGCATTTTGCAATAGTCTTTTTGGGACGATCTGGGCAAGCACCACATTAAATATGGGTCCGGTAAAGGATCGGACAACACCTGTGCCGAAGATGATCAGATAGATCAGCAAGGCAATGTGATGCGGCTGGAAATGATTGCTGCCGATACGGCTGGATAGTATCAGTAGCAGCAGGGCAGCCAACCCGTAGAGCATAACACAGAACAGCATCATCTTTCGTTTTTCGCTGAGATCAATCACATGACCTGCATAAAGGGCGAATGAAACTGCGGGAATGAATTCGGATAGTCCGACAATCCCGATAGCAAACGGAGCATTGGTGAGATTATAGATCCACCATCCTACCAGGGTGCTCATCATGCGAAGTCCCATGATAAACAAAAAACGGCCGATGACCAGATTGCGGAATTCCACAATCCGTACTGCCTCCAGCGGAGAGGAAATCAATGACTCATTTTCCATAGCCCGCAAAGATTTTATAACCCGGTTAGGGCAAAGTGAAATAGTGCTGTCCCGGTGCATAATCCTTTTCAAGCGCATCCAGAATGATCTGAAAATGCTTTTCGTTGCCGAGAAAGTCGGCTTGCGAAGCATCAATGAACAAGGTATTTATATTATGCTGACGGATATAGCTCGTATAGGTTTCCTGCAGGCGGAACAAATAATCATCCGATATGGATTGTTCGTACACACGGTTGCGCTTACGGATATTCTTCTGCAGTTGGTTAACCGGTGAATGCAAAAAGATCAGCAGGTCGGGTTGAACCAGTTGTTGGTAAATGATATCAAATAATTTCTGGTATAAGTGAAACTCTTCGTCGGGAAGGTTCACTTTAGCAAAGAGAAGACATTTGCTGAATATATAATCGGAGATCGTTACGCTTTGAAAAAGGTCCTTGGTATGGACTAGTTCTTTTAGTTGTTTATACCGCTCCGCCATAAAAAAAAGCTCCAGTGGGAAAGCATACTGTTTCGGGTTTTCGTAAAATTTAGGAAGAAAGGGATTTTCAGCAAAGGCCTCGAGGATGAGCCTTGAATTAAAATGACGAGCCAGCAGGTGAGCGAGCGTTGTTTTACCCGCGCCGATATTTCCTTCTACCGCAATAAAATGATACTTCATTGAAGCTGTAAATATCCGGAATCCAAATCGACTATCCGTGTCCCTTCATATTTTTTTTACCGCCAGGGTATCCGTACATTCCCGGAGTAGCTCCTGTACCGTTTTCCCGAGTACCGGATGTACAAAATCGGGTGCAATTTCATTTAAAGGCTCCAGGACAAATCTCCGTTCTGCAATACGTGGATGAGGAATCTTCAGATCGGGCTCCGATATGATTTCCCGGTTATAAAAAATTATATCCACGTCTATTATTCGTGCAGCATTCCTGATGGTTCTTAGCCTGCCCATCTTTTTTTCAATGGACAACAGGGCATGAAGCAGTTCCTGCGGTGTCAGGCTGGAACCTATCAGCAGGGCCTGATTCAGAAAATCTGCCTGGTCCGATTTCCCCCAGGGAGCTGTTTGATAAATGGATGAAACTTGTTCTAT
>PLEB01000170.1:2921-6544 GCA_003136915.1 Chitinophagaceae bacterium | reverse complement strand
TTATACAAGCCTTTCGAGAAATTCTGTCCCGATGATAAGGACCCGGAAATTATTGATGTTTTTGATACTTCTGGTATTTACAGGCTCCGCACTCGAGGCCCAGGATCTTCATTTCTCCCAGTGGTTTAATTCCCCGCTCACAACAAATCCGGCAAATACTGGTTTTATCCCTGATGCCGACTACCGTCTTGGTGCCAATTATCGCAATCAGTGGTCTTCTATTATGGCGGAACCATATAAAACGATGAGTGCCTGGGGCGATGCGCAGGTGTTCAGAGACCGGATACAATCCGGCTGGCTCGGACTGGGCGGGGTTATTTTGCATGATGTTGCCGGTTCGGGCAGTCTCACGACCACCGAGATTTATGGATCAATCGCTTATCATCAGATGATCGGATATTCCAGCCTGCTTTCCATCGGATTTAATACAGGCTGGGTGAATAAACGTATCAATAACGCAAACCTGAAATTTCCTGACCAGTTTGACGGGAGTTTTTTTGACGCCCAATTGCCGACATCCGTTGTTATTGATCAGCCCAACGTGAATTATTTTGATATGCAGGTGGGCATGAACTACGCTTATTTTCCCGATAAGAATAAATACATCAATTTCGGATTTTCAGTTCAGCATCTCAACCAGGCCAAAGAATCATTCTTTCAAACGGATCCTGTTGGATTTAACGACCGTATTCAACCCCGCTACATTGGATTCATCAATTCCAGTTTTAAAGTCAATGAACTGGTGATCATTAATCCCATGGGTTATTATACGCAGCAGGCCGGTGCATCCGAAGCGGTGGCTGGCCTGAACCTGCAGTACAATTTGTCCGGCGACGGGGATCAGCAATTGATCGGCGGTCTTTATTACAGGTTCGGGGAATCGATTATCCCGATGGTAGGTTTTGTATATAAGAACATTCGATTGCTCTTCACTTATGATATCACCACTTCTTCCCTAAGACAATACAATAATGGAAATGGGGCCTGGGAATTTGCTGTTATCCGTCCGGGTGATTATGCCGAGTATAACGGGAACAGGCATGAGTCTTTGTGTCCGACTTTTAAAAATTAAAACGCTGAACGCGTGAAGAACATTATGGCTGCTCACTTAATTTGAAACAAACAGATCATTAAAATTTTATTTTAAATCCACTGTATGAAAAAGATAGGCGGTGTTTTGATTATCGTTTTGGGGCTTTTACAATTTGCAGCTGCGCAACAGGAAGAACCACCGGCCGGAGGCGGTGGCTTTGATAAGTCCAGACTATTTATCGGCGGTAATTTCGGGCTTGCTTTCGGAACCTATACAATCATTAATTTTTCGCCCCAGATTGGCTATCATTTCACGGACCATTTTGCGGCAGGGGGTGGCCCGAATTATATTCATTACGGATACAATGATGAATTCGACCTGATAAAATATAGTCAGAATTATGCAGGACTGAATATATTCGGGAGGGTTTATCCCATCCGGGAATTTTTTTTCCAGGCGCAACCGGAACTGAATTATGTTTGGGGGAATATTAATTATTATGGTCCGGATAAGTCCACGTCCAAAATACCGACGCAGTTTGTGCCATCCCTATTATTGGGAGGAGGTGCGGCAATACCTGCAGGACGCGGCGCAATTACCCTCAGCGTGCTGTATGATGTGATCCAGAATGTCTATTCGCCTTATTTCCGTCAGGCCATTTACGGACTAGGATACAATATTGGGTTTTAGGAGATCTTGTTAAAGATTTCTGCCGGCGAATTACAGAAGAATACCTTTTCTGCATATTCACCTATAAGAAATCCTTCTTTATGCATATGGCTGATGTGTTTTTGTAAATGATTATAAAACCCATCCGAGTTAAGGATATAAATTTTTTTGTCGTGGATCTTTAATTGATTCCAGGTGAGGATCTCAAATAATTCATCAAGCGTGCCAAATCCTCCTGGCAGAACGATCACTGCATCACAACGTTCATACATCATTTTCTTCCGGGTATGCATATCCGGAACAACGGCCATTTCGGTAAGACCTTTGTGCTGCAGTTCAGATTCTATAAGCAATTGCGGCATAATGCCCATGATATGACCCTCGTGCTTCAGCACAGCATCTGCCAGGATACCCATCAGCCCGCTATGGCCGCCTCCATATACCAATTTAACCTTGAGCATGCTCAGGAGCTTGCCCAATTCTTTTACATGTTTTGCAAAGAGCGGATTATTACCTGTGTGCGATCCACAAAAAACAGCTATCGACTCAATATTCATATACTGTTACTCCTTTCGAAAACTAAATTGAAATTTTAATATTGTATTTCCTAATTTTCAATCGCTAATTTAGCTCCCTTACATGTCTCCAGCACTATTATTCTTCTTTGTTATTGCTTATTTCATTCTGCTGCTCGCNNCGGAATTCCAACTGGATGCTGGTCGCTTTCGGGATGATCGGCACATCTTTGTCAGGAGTAACATTTGTAAGTGTCCCCGGCGCTGTGGCGCGTGAATCCTTTGCATATTTTCAAATCACCCTGGGTTATTTTTTCGGATATATCCTGATCGCTTACGTGTTGTTGCCGGTTTATTACCGGCTCCGGCTCACATCCATATATAATTATCTGAAAGATCGCCTGGGCATGAGTTCTTATAAGACCGGTGCCGCTTTTTTTATTCTTTCCAGGGTGCTGGGTGCCACGGCGCGACTTTACCTTGTTGTGAATATTCTTCAGGATGCCATCCTTTCCAGTTTTCACGTACCCTTCTGGCTAACCACCCTGATCATTCTCCTGATGATCCTGCTTTACACGTACGAAGGCGGAGTGAAAACGATTGTGTGGACGGACACCCTGCAAACCACGTGCATGCTGGGTGGGATGGTGGTTTGCGTGATCTATATACTGCATCACCTCAACCTGAATCTTTCCGGCGCGATGGAAGTCATGCGGTCCAAAGGATATTCGAAAATCTTTTTTACCGATCCCAACAGTAAATTGTTTTTCGTGAAACAAATCATTGCCGGAATTTTTATCACACTGACGATGACTGGCATGGACCAGGAGATGATGCAGAAAAGCATTTCCGTAAGAACATTAAAAGATTCCCAGAAAAATATGGTGGTTCTGGGGTTCATCATGCTATTCGTGATCTTTCTTTTTCTTTTTCTCGGGGGACTGCTGCATCTTTTTGCTTCTTCCGAAAACCTGCCCCTCACAGGAGATAAATTATTCCCTGCGCTCGCGCTGCATCACATGCCAAGATATATTTCAATTATTTTCATCATTGCGCTTATATCCGCTTTATTTCCGAGTTCAGACGGCGCGATCACTGCGCTTACAGCTTCTTTCTGCATAGATATCCTGGGCATTCAGCGTAATTCTGCGCTCAATGAGGAAAGCAGAAAGAAAATCCGTCAGCGGGTCCATCTCGTATTTATATTTGTATTCCTCTTGTTTGTCATCGTGTATAAATGGATCTCGAGCGACAGTATGATTGGCATTATCCTTAAGGTAGCCGCCTACACCTATGGGCCACTCCTCGGCCTGTTTTCATTTTCCATACTCACCAAAAGGAAATTGCGGGAGCGCCTGGTGCCTGTTATTTGTATATTGTCGCCACTCCTATGCTTTCTGCTTGAT
>PLEB01000170.1:0-2859 GCA_003136915.1 Chitinophagaceae bacterium | reverse complement strand
TACCTTTACCACATGGAACTCATCAATCCAAAAGCACAATCCTATGCCGAATATTTTTCCCCGCAGGAAGATTCCCTTTTAAACCAGGTTGAACGGGAAACCCTTGAACATCCCGAAAAACATATGCTCAGCGGGGCCCTGCAGGGCAAGCTGCTGGAAATGATCAGCCTGATAACCCAACCGCGCTATATTTTGGAGATCGGGACTTTTGTCGGCTATAGCAGCCTCTGCCTGGCAAAAGGCCTGAAACCGGATGGAGAGCTGCATACGCTGGAGCTCCACGAGGAAACGGCAGCCATTGCACGCGCAAACTTTAAGAAATCGAAAACAGATGATAAAATAATTTTGCATACCGGAAATGCGTTAGAGATCATACCAAAGCTGGATAAACCCTGGGATTTGATTTTTATTGATGCTGACAAAACCGGTTATTCGGATTATTACCGGCTGCTTCTTCCAGGTTTGAAAAGTGGCGCCCTGATCCTGGCCGATAATGTGCTATTCCATGGCCAGGTACTTGAAAAAAAGCTGAAAGGAAAAAGTGCCGAGGCCATCCAGGCGTTTAATGAAATGGTATTGAGGGATAAACAAGTGGATAAAGTAATGATCACAGTGCGGGACGGCCTGTTGCTTATCCGGAAAAAATAAAGTCTGCTGATGAAATTAAAGGGTTGGATATTCGGAATAATGATGATGGGATCTGGTTGGGTCAGGGCGCAAAGCGACGATCAGATACTCAGCTATATCAATATTTATAAGAACATAGCCATGACCGAAATGCAGCGCTCGGGCGTACCCGCATCCATCATCCTGGCGCAGGGCATTCATGAAACAGATGCAGGAACCAGCGAATTGGTTCATAGTTCCAATAATCATTTCGGCATAAAATGCAAAAACACCTGGACGGGGCAGACCGTTTCTCATGACGATGATGCCCGCGGCGAATGCTTCCGCAGCTATGCCTCAGCAGAAGATTCCTACCGGGATCATTCTGATTTTCTGAGTCAAAGTCCCCGCTACGCTTTTCTCTTCAGGCTAGATCCGGAAGACTATGCATCCTGGGCTTACGGCTTAAAAAAAGCCGGATATGCCACCAATACCCGATATCCGCAAATCCTGATTAAACTTATCCAGGACTACCATCTCGACCGCTATACGCTGATTGCAATGGGCAAACTCCCACCGGAGGAGATGGTTGCAGATAACGGGGATGGCGGCTCCGGGCGGAAAACACTGGAGGGATTCCTGGATAGTACGGGACAACTTGTGAAAAGCGGTGGACAGGCTGACAATTCACAGCAAAGCCAATCATTTGCAAACGGCTCATATCCCGAAAGCGCATTTACCATCAATTCAGCGCGCGTCGTATTTGCCAGGGCCGGCGCATCTCTCTTATCCCTTTCAAACCAGTACGATGTTCCCCTTGCCCGATTACTGGAATTTAATGATATGAGCCAGGAAGATATTTTGGAAAAAGATCAGTTGGTCTTTTTGCAGAGAAAACGGAGAACCGGAATGAATCCCATTCATATCGTTCAACCCGGAGAAAGTCTATATTCGATTTGCCAGTCGGAAGGCGTCCGCTATGAAAGTCTTTTAGAAATGAACCGGTTGAATCCGGGAGATGAACCCGCACCCGGAGAAAAAATTTACCTGCAATCCGATGCAGCGTCCCGCCCTACAATCAGAAATCTGGGATTCAAGAAATCCCGGATACCTTCTTCCTAAAACCCATGCATGGCCAATATCCGCATACACGATAAACAGTTTAAGCCTTTTATTTCCGCCGATGAAATAAGGAAGAAAGTCACTGATCTTGCGGGTGCACTCAACAAGGATTATGAAGGGAAAAATCCGGTATTTATTGCCATACTCAACGGCTCCTTCATATTTGCGGCAGATCTTTTCAAAGCATTAACCATTGATGCTGAAATTTCATTCATTAAATTGCTATCCTATAAGGGAATGAAATCATCCGGGCAGATCATCACATATATCGGACTGGATACCGAGTTATTTAGCCGTCACGTGGTGATTATTGAGGATATCGTAGATACCGGCAAAACCCTGAATGAATTTCTCCCGCAATTGGAGCATCAACAGCCTGCTTCTCTGAAAATAGTATCCCTCCTCCACAAACGCGATGCCGCCATGTTCCCCATCAAAGTGGATTATGTCGGTTTCGAGATTCCTGATAAATTTGTGGTGGGATACGGATTGGATTATAACGGACTGGGTAGAAATACGGCATCGATTTATCAGCTTTTGGAATAAATATCGTTGTTAAGTATATCCTTTTACCCTGAAAGCCAAACCATTCCAATTGAAGAGCCTGCCAATCATATTGCTTGCGCTGCTTATCTGCCATTCCGGCAAGGCTCAATATTATTTGCGTGGAGAGATCAGGGACGAGGCAAACAACCCAATCAGCAATGCCCGGATCCTGCTTAATTCAAGCGGTTATCTTTATTATTCCGGCAGTCTGGGTGGATTTGGGATCACCCTTCCCCATCTGATGGATTCACTTTTCATTTCAGCCGATAGCTACTATTCATGCTCCGTTGCCGTGAATGCCACGCAATATCAGACGATCGTAATGAAAGGCCGTTTTGCGCCCACACCCAAACCACTAAACAGGTTATTGTCGATCACTAAAAACCTTACTTCTGAAGAAATGAACCGATGGACAGTAGGTGCAGAGACTTACAGTTCCCTGGTTGAGAATGAATTTCTCCCGGCACTAAAATATCCGGAGACCGGCTTCGCGATCAACATCAATAAAGCCTCTTACAGCAATATCCGCAGGTTCTTAAATATGGATAATTCTGTTCCACCGGATGCCATCAGGATAGAAGAGAT
>PLEB01000158.1 GCA_003136915.1 Chitinophagaceae bacterium | reverse complement strand
GAAATGCAGGATAGCATGATCGAGGCCATGAAATTCTGGCTTGAAAAATCGAATATTGACGGGTTCCGTTGCGACGTGGCATGGAACGTGCCGGGCTCTTTCTGGGCACGTTGCATCGGGCAACTAAAAAAAGAAAAAAACATTTTTATGCTCGCCGAAGGTGATAGCTCCTATCTTCCAAATAGTGGTTTCGATGCAGTTTATGGATGGCACATGTTCAATATGATGAAAAAAATTGCTTCGGGTCAGAGGCAGGCCGTTGCGTTGGACAGCGCCTTCCAGGAAATTGAATCGGCATATCCTGCCAATACTTTAGAATTGTATTTTACGAGTAACCACGATGAGAACAGTTGGAACAGTGCGGATTTTGGCACTTTCCCGGGAGCGGAGCATGCACCCTTTGCAGTTTTCACTCAGACTATGGCCAGGGGAGTTCCCTTGATCTACAGTGGTCAGGAAGAACCGGTTCTCCGTGCAATATCCTTTTTCGAAAAGGATCCTATTCATTTCGAACATTATGCGAGAGCGAATTTCTATAAGACCCTGCTTACTCTCCGCATGAGGGACGCCGCGCTTTCTCCGGATGCTGCCTTTAAAAAGATTGTAGCGGGAGATGAAAAGGCAGTTTATTCCTTTGTCCGTGAGAAGGCAGGCAAGAAAATTCTTGTCGTGCTGAACCTTTCAAATAGCGAACAAAATATTTCTGTAAAAGATAAATCATTGTGGGGAACACCTTACAATGTGTTTATGCATCGCAAAGAGCCACTTAGCAATAAATCATGGAAGATGCAGCCATGGGGTTATGCTGTTTACGAATACAATGCTGAATAGCTCCTAAAGAATCAGTTTTTTTCAGCAGGAATGAATTCTTGCTCCACTGCCTGTTTGATCAGGGCAGGCGGCAACAGGCCCTGGGATAAAATAAAGTCGTGAAAATGCAAAGGCTTGAATTTGCTACCCAAAGCCACTTCAGCTTCTTTTCTTAACGCGATCATTTTGGTGAAACCATAAAAATAACTATTGGCCTGCCCGGGTGCTTTCAGGGTAAAGCGTTGCACTTCTTCGTCGGCAAAAGCTTTTGACTGCACGACATCCGTGGTCAATAACTGGAATGCCTGTTCCTGTGTAATGGTTCCGGCCTGGAGTTCGGGATCCAAAAATGCCCTTGCTGCACGCAAAAGATAATAGTCAAGCGAAACGAGGCGACCTTCCAGCGGCATGTAAGGCCGGATCATATATTCCGCATACAGTCCCCATCCTTCCACATTGGTGGAATTATAAGCATATAAGGCGCGGGCCTTGGAAACACCTTCTTCCACCATCTTATCAAACTGCAGTTCATGTCCCGGACGGGCTTCATGTGCGATAACGGTCCATGATGCTGCATCAAATGTGAAATCATCATATTTATTCTCGGTTTTTTCTCCTGGTGCCGCCGGCATGTTCAGAGGTAAAACAAATACTCCGCGCTGACCGGTATTATTCAAAAACGGCGGATGTACCATATGCGGAGCTGGTTGTTGTGCGGTTTCTGCTGCGGTTGCCAAACGGATAATGGCCGGCCGGTTGGGCAGGGTTACCAGTTGATGCTGGCGAATGATAGCTTCTATATCTTTCAGATGACGTTCATATACCGGCATGATCGAGTCCCCATGTAATTGGTCCTTTTTAAGTTCACGCATCACGCTCCGGTAATCTGTGGAAGATAGGTGATGCTGCCTGGCGATCTCTGCTGCGATGGGCTTCATTTCGTTTTGGATATTCGTAAATGCAGCATGGGCCATCTTTGCGATTTCTACGGGAGGGATATCAATTCCATAATTTTCAATCGCCAGAGCGTACTCTTCGGGCGGCATGCGGAAATCCGCACGGGCCTTTGGTAAAACCTGATCGCGCGTCCACAGATCATAATCTTCTATCTGCTTCTTCAATATTTCATAAGGCTCTTCCCAGCCTTTCAGATTGTATTTTTTGCACAGCTCTGCAATGCCGGCGATAATGCTGGCATTGCGTGACAAATCCAATTCCATATGCTGCCTGGAAGGATAGATCATATCCTGGGCAGCCATCTGATGTGTTACCCTATCCTCGAAAATCGTTGTGATGGATTGGTATCCCGCCTCCAGGCCGGCATATTTCCGGATGCGGACGACGGCGGCATTTCGACGGTCTGCGGCTGTTTGATCATCGAGTAAAATCTTCAACCCGCCGTAGATGAAAGATGCGGCATTCAGAAAAGGCACCTGGTGGGCCAGCTGATAGTCCTGCTGACGGAAATCCAGGTTCATATGATGGATCAGGATATGGAGGTCCTGCAAAACGGGTTCCTGCTTTTCCTTTTCCAATGCTGTGGTAAAAACGGATACAAGTTGTTCCTCTTCCTTCCTTTTCGCCAGCTGATTGGCCAGGGTGGGTGCGGAAATAAGTGTATCATACTCGGCCAACCCTTCCTCAGATCCATATTCGGGAGAATATTTTTTGTCAAGGTCAATCAACATCTGGGTGTAATGGTCAGATTGCTTAACCCAGTCTCTGTTATTCCCGGCAGCTGAGCTTTGCGGCATTGCGGTAAAGGGGAATAAACAAAAAAAGAAGAGGGCCGCACCGGGTAGGAGTCGTTGAATTTTGTTCATAGAATTTCTTAAGGTGAAAGGTCCGTGTGATGGTTCAGCAAAGTTAGGGGAAGAATGAACCAAACAAACTTAAGAATTCTAATCCTGAATTATTCCAGTGGACTCAAAGACGAGAAAATTATTTTGCTGCCGCGGGTATATAACGATTTACACCAATGCCGCAGACGTAAGCTTTATGCGTAAACGAGGTATGCTAACAGGGTTATAAGCGCAAAGACAGTTGTTGTCCAGATAAAGGCTTTTCTGAGTGTCATATAAATTGATTTATGAATGTTTGCAATTGATTCGTGCAGGAATAAAGTTTTAAGACTTAATCTATGAGCCTGATTTTATTTCTGCTTTTTGCAGGGTTGACTTTAAAGAATCGTAGTACGAAGCCGTGGTCTTACTCTTCCCTGTCGCTGGATTTATATTGGTTTCATCTGCCGGGATGGCCCGAACGGTTGAAATAACATGGGTAGCGGCCGCGGCTTTATATTTTTCCTGCGCAAGACAACCACCGATGAACATGATCAGGAAATAGGCGAGGGCAGCCGGAAGAGGACTGCTGGTGAGGTTTTGAGTTACTGTTTTTGTTGACATGACGCTTAATTTAATAGATGTATTCAAATAATTCAATAAATAAGAACAAAGTTTTACGACAGGTCCCGGAAATAGGAAACAATATTATAGATTTATTTAAGAACTTCGATAAATAAAGGCAAAAAAAATCAAATTTTCAGTGCCTCAATGAAACGGATGTACTCATCCATCAGTTTATTGTTCAGGTAATACCGCACATTCCGGCCTTCCTTATCGGAGGTCACCAGCTCGCTCTCCAGCAACAGCTTCAGGTGATGGGCAATAGAGGGCTGGGCCAGGTCAATCGTTTTGTTCAGATCCACGCAATACAGGCATTGCCTGCTCTTCTTGATCTCTTTCAGGATGGTCAGCCGGTTGGGGTCGGCCAGCGCTTTGGAGATCTTTTCTGCTTTTTTTGCATCCATATCAAAGGAATTACAACACAAAGATATAATCATTTATTGAAATAATTCAATAAATAAAAAAATATTTTTCCACCGCCATTTGGCGTAATTGCACCTTCTTATTGTCCTGTTTACACCTCCTGGATTTGATTAAGGATTGTTAATTTTGGGGAGGGGATCAATGTGCAGTTTCCTGATGGAGGAGGAATGGTGACTGAATCAGAGCCGGATTGGACACAAGAAGTGGCTGCCTAAAATGGAATGATCCGGCGATCTATCTCATGGAAAGCATTTATAAAAAAGAATAAACCCAGTTTTATGCAAAAGATCACGCCTTTCTTATGGTACGACAACAACGCGGAGGAAGCAGTGAATTTATATACCTCTGTTTTCAAAAATTCAAAAATCAAAAAAGTTTCGCGCTATGGTGATACTGGCCCCGGCCCGAAAGGATCAGTCATGGTCATTAATTTCGAGATCGAAGGCCAGGATTTCTCAGCCATAAACGGCGGGCCGACTTTCAAATTCACGCCGGCCATTTCCTTAATGGTAAACTGCAAAACACAGGATGAAGTGGATGAGCTATGGAAAAAACTCTCCGCAGGCGGCAGAACTGACCAATGCGGCTGGTTGCAGGATAAATTCGGACTGTCTTGGCAGATCACGCCCTCAATTTTAGGGGAAATGATAGCCGACAAGGACCAGGTTAAATCCAACAGGGTTATGGCAGCAATGATGAAAATGACCAGGATCGATATCAAGAAACTACAGGAAGCGTACGATCAAAAATAAGGGCTGATAATTGCTTGGCTTTAGGAATAATTCCCTGTACCGGCGCAAGGATAGCTGCTAAAAATAGGCAAACGATTAGGCTTATAAATTTCACAAAAACAGACAATTATGTTAATTTTCAGGTAGGATATGGCCAGGGAAACCTGTTTTCCATATCCAACGATTCTGGCCATGCGAAAAATAGTTTTGTTATTGTTGCTGTCGGTTTCTGCGGCCGTTTTTCTAATTCAATCCTGCCATAACACTTCCGAAAAGGTAAATGGAAAATC
>PLEB01000393.1 GCA_003136915.1 Chitinophagaceae bacterium | reverse complement strand
TTGTTGACAACGCGATTAAGTAGGCAATTAGTTTTGAGTTATGGGTTATGAGTTATGGGTTATGGATTTCCGATGCAATTTTGCAAATAATTGTGGCATAGAGATATTTGGATAATTAGGGAATTGAATTTCCAAAATTGTTTTCACCGAACATTCATAACCCATAGCTCCACTATCCACTCCGTCAACCAAAAAATTCATGCGGTTCCTCAAAGTACTCTACNNATGATCCGGATGATCATTGCGCCGGTGATTTTCTGCAGTATCGTGATTGGCATTGCCAGCGCGGGCAGCATGAAAAAAGTGGGGAGGTTGGGGGTAAAGGCCCTGGTTTATTTTGAGGTAGTTTCTTCGCTTGCATTAATTATCGGGCTGGCCGTAGCCAATATCATAAAACCCGGGACCGGAGTAGCCCATGAACCGGTTCAGTCCGCAGCCGTGACGGATATTACGAAACAGGCCGGCCAATTTAACTGGGGAGATTTCTTAACCCATATTGTTCCCTCCAGTATTGTGGATGCCTTTGCAAAAGGAGATATTCTGCAGATCCTTTTTTTCAGTATTTTATTTGCCGTGGCGTTGAAACAATTGGGTGATACCGGCAAACCGGTGTTGTCAGGAATTGAAAAGATCAATAAAGTGATCTTTAATATTTTGGGGATGATTATGAAACTGAGTCCATTCGGTGCCTTTGGAGGGATGGCTTATACCATCGGGAAGTTCGGATTTGCCAGCATATTCCTGCTGGGGAAATTAATGGTTTGCTTTTACCTGACCGGACTGATCTTCATTTTTGTTGTATTGAACGCCATCTGCCGCTATTATAAATTCAGTTTATGGAAACTCCTTTTATATATTAAGGAAGAAATTCTGATTGTGCTGGGAGCCAGCAGCAGTGAAGCCGTATTCCCTTCCGTTATGAAGAAACTAGAGGAAGGAGGCTGCGAAAAAGAAGTAGTCGGGCTGATCATTCCGACCGGATACAGTTTTAATTTGGATGGTACCACCATTTACCTCAGCATGAGTGTGATTTTTCTTGCCCAGGTTTTCCAGATTGATCTCAGCTTAGCTCAGCAACTGATGATCATAGGTATCCTGCTGGTTACCAGTAAAGGAGCTGCCGGCGTTACGGGCAGCGGGTTTATTGTGCTGGCAAGCACACTTACTGCACTAAAAGTTATTCCGTTGGAAGGTCTCGCGTTGCTGATAGGCGTAGACCGGTTCATGAGTGAGGGCAGGGCGATAATAAATTTTATTGGTAATTCAGTGGCTACCGTGGTCATTGCCAAAAGCGAAAAACAAATAAACGAGGATATTTACCAGCGTGTGGTGGAAAAGAAATAGATAGGCTGTAACGCNNAGTAAAGACAGCAGCGTCAGGAATAATTTCATTATGGTTAGCAGTCAGTTCGGTAATGAACAAGGATTATCCGGCGTTGTCTGCAGTATAACGGATGCCCGCAGCCGCACGAACACGGTCCAGGGTTTCCATCAGCAGCAAACTATCTGCAAAGGTCATTATTGGGCTTTCGGTCAATCCTTTTTGCAGACATTCACCTACATGTCGCGTTTCAAATTGATAGCCGGAGCCGGACTCTTTATGAAATGGTATGATCTGTTTACTCTCAAACCGGCCCGGGAAAAATTCAATCGTTGTTCCGGGTTCATAAAAGCGGTGAGTTAAATGGATGCGGCCTTTATTTCCGCTGATATCTGCTTCGGTGGCGAGATTGGTTGAAAAACTGGAAAAGAGTTGTGCCATGGCGCCATTTTTATATTTAAAGAGCACAGCACATTGTTCATCTATTCCGCTTTTGGCAGGTTCCATTGTGGCTTCTACTTCATCGGGCCTGCCGAGTACAGAAAGTGTTATGAATACATTATAAATTCCGATATCAAGCATAGTGCCCCCGCCCAGCGCAGGATCCAATAAACGCTGAGGAACAGGAGGCTGTGGAATAAAACCAAAATTTACCAGCACGCTGCGAATTTCGCCTAGTGTGCCGGAAGCAATCATCTCGCGGACCTTCTGATGCTGTGGCAGAAATTTTGTCCACAGGGCCTCCATTAAAAAAACCTTTTCTTTCCGCGCCTTATCGATCATTTCCCTGACCTGCCTTGAGTTCAGGGCAAGCGCTTTTTCACAGAGCACGGCTTTTTTTCTTTCCAGGCACATCAGCGTATGTTCATGGTGCATGGCATGAGGAGAAGCAATATAGATCACGTCAACTTCCGGATTTTCGGCCAGCGCTTCATAGCTGTTATGCCGGTAAGGAGCAGGAAATTCAGCAGCAAACGCATCTGCTGTCGATTGCTGACGGGAGGCGACGGCCATCAGGCGGGCATCTGATACCAACAGCAGGTCGGATGCAAATTTCCTTGCAATACGTCCGCAACCTAAAATACCCCAACGAATCGGCGCCATCCTTATAAATTTCTTTACAAGGTACCGGATAAACTGATTTCAATCAACTTCTGCAAATTTTATAGGCCCTGAAATTCCTCCTCAACTTAATTAGATTTGTATTTTTCATAAGGCATATCATGAATAACTGGAAGGATTCAGAAGCTTATAAAACGATTCATCTGGCTGTGCCCGTGATCATCGGCGAGTTGGCGCAGATGTCGCTACACCTCATAGATACGGCCATGGTCGGAGCAATCAGCTATAGGCATCTGGCGGCAGCCGCGCTGGTAATGAATGCGGTGAACATTCCGTTTGTAATCGGCATGGGCATGACCATTTCCGTATCCCAGCTGGTTTCCATGGCAAATGGTCGCCAGGATACCGAACAGGTTTCGCATTACCTGTTCAATGGATTTTTTCTTTGTACCCTGTTTGCAATTATTATTTCCCTGTGCCTTGTTTTAGGACGGAGTATTTTATTTCATCTCGGCCAGGATCCCGAAGTAGCGCAATTGGCTTATCCATTCATGAGACTGGTTGGCTTTTCCATTATTCCCATGCTGCTATTCATGACCTTGAAACAATTTACCGACGGACTTGAGTATACTCGAACAGCAATGATGCTTTCGCTTGGTGCATTGCCCGTAAATGCTTTCTTAAACTGGTTGTTGATTTATGGCAACTGGGGGTTCCCCCGGCTTGAACTGGCAGGGGCAGGATGGGCAACCCTGATTACCCGGACACTGATTTTTATAGTATTGGGATTGATCATTCTTAAGCACGGGACCTTTCGGAAATATATGGTCATCAGCCACAGGCAATGGAAATTGAACAAGCATACCCTGTTAAAATTGCTGCATATTGGGGTGCCCAGTAGTTTACAACTGGGTATGGAGGTAAGCGCATTTGCAGTTTCAGGAATAATTATCGGAACCATCAGCGCACTTGCCCAGGCGGCGCACCAGATCGCACTGAGCTGTGCCTCATTTACGTTTATGGTTTCCATGGGATTGTCCCAGGCTTGCTCAATAAGAGTAAGCAACGCATTCGGCCGCTCGGATTGGTACAGGATCCGGCTTATCGGCCGGAGTACACTGATTACGGCTCTCATTTACGGTAGCATCTGTGCCCTTTGTTTTATCATATTCCGGTGGCAACTGCCTGAGCTCTTTAATAAGGATCCCGAAGTGATGCATTTAACGGCCATATTATTACTATTTGCAGCGGTTTTTCAGATTTCAGACAGCACACAGGCAATCGGGGCCGGACTTTTGCGTGGGATAAAGGATGTAAAAATCCCTACGCTGCTTGTTACGATAGCCTATTGGGTAATCGGTTTGCCGGTTGGCTATGTTCTGGCTTTTCATTTTGGCATGCGCGCTCCGGGGATATGGCTTGGCTTTATTGCCGGCCTTACAATGGCATCATTTTTACTGGTTATTCGTTTTGTCCGGATGGTAAACAGGCAGGAATTATCTGAAAAGCAATTTCATACTGGTCAGAAATGATTTCGTAAAAAAGACTAAATTTCCTGATACGGAAGTTATCAGACCGGATTATCTGACCTTATTGATTAACACAAGCTCCAGGAAAATGGAATTAAAAGCAGTAGAGGGCACAAACAATAACCCGGGTGGCAACGGAAAGTTGGGTCACAACATATACCATAAAATTATAGATGAGGTTCAGGACTATGCCATCATTACGCTAAATACCGAAGGGACGATCGTCAACTGGAACCTGGGTGCCGAAAAGATTAAGGGGTATCACGAATCTGAGATCATTGGCAAGAACTTCAGGATATTTTATCTCCAGGAGGACCAGAATAATAAATTGCCCGAGAAATTAATTAAGGAAGCTGCTGACACAGGCAGGGCCATCCACGAAGGATGGCGGCTGCGTAAAGACGGGACCAGATTTTGGGGAAGCATAACTATAACTGCATTGCATGATGACGAGCAGAATATTATTGGCTTTGCTAAAGTTACCCGCGATCTCTCTGAAAGAAAACTTGCTGAAGACAGGGCTAAACAATATGCAATCGATCTTGAAAACCGCAACAAGGAACTTGAACAGTTTGTATACATCGCTTCTCATGATTTGCAGGAGCCCATGCGAAAAATTCAGACTTTCATTCAACTTTTTGAGAAGAGTACGGATGATCCGGACATGGCGAAGAAATATCTGGATAAAATAAGTTCTTCCGCACAACGCATGGGAACGATGATCAAGGCGATCCTGAACTATAGCCGGCTGACCAGTTATGATGAAAAATATGTTGACACAGATTTAAATGAAGTGCTGGAACAGGTTAAAATTGATTTTGAATTGGTATTAAAAGAGAAAGCAGCTGAAATAATATCCGATAAATTGCCTGTAATACAATGTATCAGCATACAGATGAACCAACTCTTCTCAAACCTGATCAGCAATTCGTTAAAATTTTCAGCCAGCCCACCGGCTATCAGGATCTCCTCACGTATAATTTCTCCGGGNNTCCGGGTGAAGCGAGTGCCTTTCATATACCAGATCAAAAAATGCCATTTTTAGAATTAAAATTTGAAGACAATGGTATTGGCTTCGACCAACAATACGAAGATCAGATCTTTACTATGTTCAAGCGGCTTCATAGTGGCCAGGATTATCCGGGTACCGGAATCGGCTTGGCCCTATGCAACAAGATTATGGAAAACCATCGCGGTTTTATCAAAGCATTTGCTGAGTCAGGGAAAGGTGCCACATTCTACGTTTATTTGCCTTTGACACAATAACAAAAACGGATTATCCGGAGAATCCTTTTTTCAAATCGGCGATGAGGTCGTCGATATACTCTATTCCGACAGAAATACGCAACAGGTTATCCGGGCTTTTCGGAACCATCCCCTCGGCCGTTCTTCTGTGTTCAACCAGGCTTTCCACGCCGCCAAGACTGGTTGCATGTTTAAATATTCCGAGATTGGCCGCAAACCTCATCGCTTCTTTTTCTCCGCCTCTTACCTGAATCGAAATCATGGATCCAAATTTCCCATTCATCTGTTTCTTTGCAACAAGATGGTTCGGATGATCCGGTAATCCCGGATAATAAAGTTTTTCAACTTTCGGATGCGTTTTCAAAAAATCAACGATCACTAATGCATTTTGAACTTGTCTTTCGAGACGAAGGGAAAGTGTTGACAGGCTTCTGTTCAGCAGCCAGCAGTCAAACGGAGAAGGAATAACGCCGCCGATCACCTGGAATTCCCGGATACGCTGGGATATTTCATTCTTTTCCTTTACAATCACCACACCGCCCAGAATATCTGAATGTCCTCCGAAAAATTTTGTGG
>PLEB01000124.1 GCA_003136915.1 Chitinophagaceae bacterium | reverse complement strand
TCATGGTCGGGGGAAATGAAACAATATTAGAAAAGGCAAAGCCGATATTTGAACATCTTGGAAAGTTAACACTGCTTGTAGGTGATACGGGCGCTGGCAACGCGGCTAAACTTGCAATCAACATACTGCTCGCGTTTCATGCACAGGGCCTTGCGGAAGCGGTTGTTTTTGCACGGCAAAACGAAATTAAAACTGAGGACTTGATTACACTGATTAATAATAGCGCATTGGGGAATGTATTCACTAAAATAAAAGGAGATGCTATTATTCAAAATAATTATAAAGCTGCCTTTGCATTGAAGCATATTGCAAAAGATTTACGCCTGGCCAAAGAGGAGGGATTGGCAACGCCCATGGGAGAGACAGCATTTAAAACATTTCAACAGGCAGAGCCAGTTTTGGGAGAAGAAGATATTATTGCGATTATAAAATACATCACCTCGCCTAATTAGATTATGGATATGTTGTAGAATCATGTGTTAGGCCGGTTGTATGTTTCGCAATGATTTACTTTTTCTTCGAACTCCAATAAAATGCCGTTATCCTCCGGGTAGTATTTAGCTTTTTCATAATCCTCTCCTGCAAACCCATTAATTGCCCCGATGTTCGTCCATTCAGTCACTGTCCAGAAATGGCAGCAATCCTCCTCTTTCCGTTGCCATACCTTAACGGATAAGATGCCTTTTGTTTGCCAATATTCTTTCGTGCCATCATGCAATAGAAACTGAAGATAGTCCTTTGCATTTTCAAGACTAGTTCTTCCATGCCAAATTCTCGTCGTCATGCTGTGGTTTTTTATGAAGATAATCAAATCGAAATCTTTTCCTAAACTTGTAAATAAATTAAAAGCATTTTAAAGATTCTTTACCAGGGATCTGTTACTAAATTCTCCCCATATGCCACCAACTCGCCGTGATTTCTTAATTGATACCAGCAAACTGGTAACCGTCGTAGGTATGAGCGGCATGCCGCTTTTTTCTGGGGCAGCTAATAAAAAATCGGCTGCAAGTGATAAAATTACCATAGCCCTGATCGGTTGCAGGAGTATGGGTTTTGGCGATCTGGAAAATGCCCTGAAACAGTCCGGCGTGGAGTGTGCCGCCCTTTGTGATGTTGACAGCAACATATTGGCACAACGCCAGGCAGATACAGCAAAATTGCAGGGCAAGCCTCCGCTGATTTACAAAGATTACAGGAAGCTGCTTGAGAATAAGGATATTGATGCAGTGATCATCGGTACGCCGGATCATTGGCATTGCCTTCCTTTTATTGCTGCCTGCGAGGCTGGTAAGGATATTTATGTAGAAAAGCCGCTGGCCAATTCTATTGCCGAATGCGGCCTGATGGTGGAAGCGACGCGAAAATACAAACGTGTAGTGCAGGTGGGGCAGCAACAGCGAAGCAGTGACCACTTTCAAAAAGCGATGGATCTTATGAATGCCGGGAAGATCGGCCAGTTGCGCAAGGTGAATGTTTGGGCAAATTTCAATTACGCTATCGGGTCGCCCAAAGTACCGGATGAAGCCATACCCGCCGGTGTTGACTACGATATGTGGCTGGGGCCTGCAAGGCTGCGGCCGTTCAACAAAACCCGCTTTCACGGCAACTGGCGCATGTTTTGGGATTATGGCGGGGGCCTGGTGACAGACTGGGGAGTACATTTGCTGGATATGGCTCTATGGGCGAAAAAAATTACCGAACTACCCCTGGCTGTAACCGCCGTCGGTGGAAATTTCGCCTTCCCCGATCATGCCCATGAAACGTTTGACACCCTGAGCGTAAGCTACCAGATGAAAGATTATACTATCAACTGGGAAAATACTGCAGGTACGGAGAACGGACCCTATGGCATTGGATATGGCCTGGCATTTATTGGTAACGATGCCACCCTTGTCATTAACAGGGAACAGATGGAGTTATTCCCGGAAATAGTAGAAGGGAAAACCAAGGTTGCTGCCATGCCCGAACAAACGGGCAATGATTCCCATGAAGAACACATGAAAAATTTTATCGGGTGCATAAAGACCCGCAAAGACCCCGCCTGTCCCATTGAAAACGGGCGGCTGGTAGCCATGTATGCACACATGGGAAACATTGCATTGAGAACGCAGTCCAGACTGGAATGGAATGAAGGGGATAAGAATTTTGGCCAGAATAAAGCAGCGAATGCTCTGATAACACCAAGTTACCGGGCGCCCTGGCGATTGCCTGAAAAAATATAACTTGGGCAATGAATAGCGGGTAAGGAACAAAAATTATTTAATATGAAAATTATTGGGACTATGCATATGCTTCTTGTTCAGGATATGGACAGAGCGATCAATTTTTATGAAAAAACATTTGGGTTCACCACGCTGCAAAAGTCAGCATTCTGGACAAATCTTGACTGTGGGCATGGCAAAATAGCCTTATGCAGTTTTGGGAATAAAACGGAGAGAAAGGAAACTACTTTAATTATTGAGGTGGATAATTATAAAGAAGCTGCAGATAAAATTAAGGCCAATGGTGGGCAGGTGATAACAATTGCTGAGCCATATGAAAATGCCCCGGTTTATAATGTGATTATGATTGACACAGAAAACAACCAGGTGGTGGCTTCTCAAATGGTGAATCTAAAAGCTGTGTGACGATGATTGACAAAGAACAAATGCTGGAAATTGCTGCAGGGTGGATAAAGGCCTGGAATACAAGAGACATCAAGACGCTACTGGAGCACTATGCAGATGATATCGTTTTTTACAGTGCAGCCGCTGCTCGTCGCTGGAATGTGGAAGCCGGCAAGCTGGTTGGAAAAACTGCCATTGAAGCCCATTTCCGAAAAGCCTTTGAAGAAGTGCCGGAAATGAATCTGACATTTAAAGAACTACTGATTGGTGTGGACGGTGTACTGCTTGTTTACCAGCGTGAAACGGGTCGTATGTCAGCGGACTTCGCCCTTTTCAATGAAAGAGGAAAAGTTAAGGAAGTGCGGGTTTTTAATGAATCATAAGTGGTATTCCCTGCCTCTGCAATTTTTAAGGTAAAGCAATCAGCGTAGTCGTGTAGGCCTGCTCCATCGCTATTTTGATGATACCAATATCCGCGGAGTACCAGGTATAGGTGGGGGTCGGACTTGTATTGGCCATTGGCGGGCGACCATTTACTCCGGGAATTTGAGTGGTAGTGGTTTCGGCTATCTTAAAGCAATTCCATTTTCCCGCAGGAGTGGTCACCATTTCCTCGGCCACGACACTGCGGTGCCTGATCAGCGTGACGCTGGAAGGACCGCCTTTTTTCGCCGCCATGCCAGGCAGATTGATAGTCACGGTCTGATCCTTGAATGCATCACCCACCTTCATATCCGAAGGAAATTCTTCAGTATAATCGAAATTCACCGTGGCAGATTTCACGCTAATGGTAAGGATAACGGAATGTCCATTGCAAATAGCCCCCACTATACTGCTCGGGGGAGAAACTCTTTTCATGGAAGTATCCGGTCCCAGATTTTCCGATTTCACGATCCCAAAGCTGGCAACAATAGAGCCGCCCTGGTTCTTCACTGATTGGACCACATACGTATTCCTTGTCTTCTTCACTGTGGAAGAACTGGCGGATGTATTCCCCTGGCCTGCGGCTAAATTTGATGTTTGAACTTCCGTAAGAAATACAAATTGTTTTCCCTGGTGGAAAAGAGGCGAACCCGAACAGCCCTGGGCATGAAGATCGCTTATTGCCAGTCCAGGCATTAGCGCAATGAAGAGCAATACTTGTTTCATTATAACAGTTGTTTAAAATACAAATATCCATCCTTATTGGTCACGGATTGCAAGTAGCTCTAAATCATTACCTAAATGTCTCGCCAACCCTTCACTTTTTAGATCTCAGTAGAAAAAAGGAAAATAAATTTGTGCAACCGAATGATTGCACATATATTTGCTACCGATTGGTGGCAGATAAAATCAATAGCATAATGAGACGAGACGTATTTCAGGCAATTGCTGATCCAACACGACGGGACATCATAGTCCTGATTGCAAAAAAAACTATGACACCAAATACTGTTGCAGACAGCTTTGATTTAAGCAGACAAGCAATTTCTAAACACATAAACATTTTGTTAGAATGTGGACTTCTTTCATTAAACATTGAAGGACGGGAATA
>PLEB01000313.1 GCA_003136915.1 Chitinophagaceae bacterium | reverse complement strand
GTGAATGGGGATGTTCCGGAAAACCTAAAATCCAAAGTCATTTATGCCCTGGACATGGGCCAACTCATTGCAGGTGCCAAGTATAAAGGAGAATTTGAGGAAAGGCTAAAAAGCGTTGTAAAGGAGGTGAGCGGCAGCAGCGGTGAAATTATTTTGTTTATCGATGAGATCCATACCCTCGTAGGTGCAGGAGGTGGAGAAGGTGCCATGGATGCTGCGAATATTCTTAAGCCCGCTCTGGCGCGGGGTGAACTCCGGGCCATTGGTGCAACAACCCTGAATGAATATCAAAAGTTTTTTGAAAAAGATAAAGCCCTCGAGCGCCGTTTCCAAAAAGTATTGATCGATGAGCCGAATGAAGAGGATGCGATTTCTATTCTTCGTGGATTAAAGGACAGGTATGAAGCCTATCATCATGTTCGAATTAAAGATGAAGCGATCATTGCGGCTGTTGAATTATCTCATCGCTATATCACCGACAGGTTCTTGCCTGATAAGGCAATCGACCTGATTGATGAAAGTGCGGCCAAGCTGAGACTGGAAATGAATTCAATGCCTGAAGAACTTGATCAGATGGAACGCCAAATCCGTCAACTTGAAATTGAACGCGAAGCGATCAAGAGGGAAAATGATGAAGAAAAACTGCGCACGCTAAGTGCTGAAATTGGCAATCTCAGCGTAACAAAAGATACGCTGATGGCCAAATGGAGACAGGAAAAAGAATTGGTAGAAAAAGTACAGAATGCAAAATCCCGTATTGAAGACCTGAAGCTTGAAGCAGAAAAAGCAGAAAGGGAAGGGGATTACGGTAAAGTTGCCGAGATCCGCTATGGCAAAATAAAGGAGCAGGAAAAGATCGTTTCAGATTTTGCGGCTCAGCTCAGTAATAGTGCGGATAAGCGGCTCCTGAAAGAAGAGGTGGACGCTGAGGACATTGCAGAAGCTGTTGCCAAGGCTACGGGCATTCCGGTAGCCAAGATGATGCAAAGTGAAATGGAAAAATTACTGAACCTGGAAGATGAACTGCACGGTCGCGTAATTGGTCAGGATGAAGCCATAGCTGCTGTTGCGGATGCTATACGCAGGAGCCGGGCCGGACTTCAGGATCCAAAAAGGCCGATCGGGTCATTTATTTTCCTCGGTACTACAGGCGTGGGGAAAACAGAACTTGCTAAAGCACTTGCCGAATATTTATTTGACGATGAGAGTATGCTTACCAGGATTGATATGAGCGAATACCAGGAAAAGCACACGGTGAGCCGGCTGATAGGAGCGCCTCCCGGATATGTCGGATACGAGGAAGGGGGTCAGCTTACGGAAGCCGTGCGGCGCAAACCCTATAGCGTGGTTTTATTGGACGAAATTGAAAAAGCAAACCCGGATGTATTCAATATTTTACTTCAGGTATTGGATGATGGGAGACTGACCGATAATAAAGGAAGGGTGGTGAATTTCAAGAATACGATTATCATCATGACCAGCAATTTGGGAAGTCAGATTATTCAGACAGCATTCGAAGATGTGACCGAGGATAATAAGGAAGAAGTTGTTGAAAGGACCAGGAGGGAGGTCATTGGATTATTGAGGCAGACGATCCGCCCGGAATTTCTCAACAGGATAGATGAGGTGATCATGTTCCAACCCCTCCTGAAGGCAGAAATCAGGGAAATTGTCCGGATTCAGCTCAACAGCCTGGCCCAGATGGTCCTTAAAAACGGGATTGACCTCCGGTTTAGCGAATATGTTGTCGATTACCTTGCAGAAAACGGATTCGATCCTCAGTTTGGGGCGCGTCCCTTGAAAAGACTCATTCAAAAAGAGATCGTTAATCCCTTGAGTAAAAAGATATTAGCTGCCAGTATCAATCNNCTATCACATCTTAATAAGTTGTTAACTAATTTATTAACCTTTCAGACCACCGTAAAATAAGTAAGATTTTTGGGGGAAAATACCTATTTTTAGCCGCCTCCTGCCAATCCGTCTGGTTAAGAGGCTTTTTTTTCAACTTTTGGGGTTGAGCGATGTTATACTATAAAGATTAGAAAATCAGGAAAAAAATAAATCAAAAGGATACATATCATGGCGTTTAAGAAAGAAATCATAGAGATCATTGAACCAAGAGACGTTTTTGTTGGCCCTAAGACTGCTCCTGTTACCCTGGTAGAATTCGGAGAATATGAAAACGAAGACTGCGCCAAGGCACATGAAGTGGTAAAAAAGATTATGGAAGAATATGATGGAAAGGTTAGATTCAATTTCCGTCATTTTCCACTGACCAAGATTCATCAGCGTAGTCTCAAAGCAGGTGAGGCTTCCGTAGCTGCTGCCCAGGAAGGTAAGTTCTGGGAAATGCACAATATATTATTTCATAACCGCCATAACCTGGGTACGACAAGCCTTAAGCTGCATTCCAGGGAAGCTGGTATTTCCAATAAGAAATTTCTGGACCACCTGGTTAATGCTACGTATGGCTGGCAGGTGCAAGGCGATCTCCGGGAAGGTATTCAAAAAGGAGTCACTACTGTGCCCGCCTTCTTCATTAACGGAGAGCCCTTCAACGGGAAGCCCACATTTGATAACCTCAGCAAGGGAATCGAAGCGGCACTTAAGAAAGCCCGGAAGAAAGAGAAAGCCGGTGTAGCGAGGTAATGGCTGGCGGATGACCTGGCAATTATGGCCAGTTCCATTGAAATCAGGATTCAAATTATTTCAAGAGCGCTATAGCGCTCTTTTTTTATTTGCATACACCTGCCCAATTTTTCCATTGAAAGTCCTTCAACAGTCAACCTTCAAATTTACCAGCTGCTGTTTAATCACCAAAGCTTCTTGTAGTTTTGACAATTAATACCTAATTTGTTCTCATCCCTGAATTTGAGCTTTCATTAGACCAATACTGAATGAAAATTTCCGGCATATCCAATACATTCCTGGAGAAATTAAGGTGGTTTTCTATTGAAAGACCCTTTGCCTGGGCAAAAAGAAAATGGCCCCGAACTTCTTTTCTGCGAAAGAACTATTCGATTCCCTCCAGGATGGGTGTTTTCTCTCAAAAATCACATCATTTTCTGGAAGAAATTA
Organism: Chitinophagaceae bacterium; assembly: GCA_003136915.1. Taxonomy (GTDB): domain Bacteria; phylum Bacteroidota; class Bacteroidia; order Chitinophagales; family Chitinophagaceae; genus Puia. The sequence goes on along the minus strand of PLEB01000313.1, from coordinate 1,039 downwards.
AGTCCCTGGGATTCACAAAAACCATGGACGAACTTGATAGAGGGAAGCTGAGCGTTTTTAATCAACTTAATTTTTTTCAATTCCTCACCGGGATCATCGTTCCCCTGATTTGTTTTTTTGGTAATAGCAAATTTCCGCTGAATTCTTTTTTTCTGGCCAGCCTTCCGGCATGGGTTAGCCTGCTTGTGCTTTATCTGAATTTTTATTACAGGTATGAAGCGGGAATGATAACTTATTTTATCCTGTATCCTGTTATGACCTCCATTGTTTACATGAGTGGCATGAACCTCGGTGTTGAATTATACTTTGTACTGAATGGTATCCTGGCCGTATTTTTTCTGCCCCTGATTACCCAAATGCTGTTTTCCGTAGGTCTTTCGATGGTGAGTTATTTTGCGCTGGTGGTACTAAGCAATCATTATAATTATCAGTTACACTCGTCTAACCTGTTCTTATATCTTTTTAACCAGATCACTGCTATCCTGTTAATTTTTTATGCACTGTTCCTGATAAAAAGAGAAAGCAGCTTGTATCAGTTAGGTATTCTGGCCACAAACCGGGCCTTGCAGGAGAACAATGATAAAATTGAAAGACAGAAGGCGGAAATTGAAGAGAAAGCCTTACAACTCGGTGAGTTGAATTCGCTGAAGAATAAGCTTTTTTCGGTTATCTCCCATGATATGAAAACCCCCATGTACGCCTTACGAAATCTTTTCAGCAGCATGCAGCAATTAAAAATGAGCGGGGCGGAGATCAAGGCTATTATCCCTGATGTGGTTACCGATCTTAACTATACAACCGGGCTTATGGAAAATCTGCTCCATTGGGTAAAAAGCCAGATGAATTCGGCAAGTGTTTCACCTCAGCCCATAGATCTTGGCCAGATCGCAGAAGAGGTAATCAACGTACAACAACTGCAGGCTTCATCAAAGAAAATCCTAATCCATTGCGAAATCCCTGAAGAAAGTTTCGCATATGCTGACAAGGATATGGTTAACCTGGTGCTGAGAAACCTGCTATCCAATGCAATCAAGTTTAC
>PLEB01000286.1 GCA_003136915.1 Chitinophagaceae bacterium | reverse complement strand
ATGGAAGGCAAAGGAAAAATCAGCGTGGATATAAAAGACGAACAGCAGTCGGTCGTGATTGATGTCTCCGATACCGGCAAAGGAATTTCAGCGTCAAATGTCCGGCGCGTATTCGATCCGGGATTCACTACTAAGAAAAGAGGTTGGGGATTGGGCCTGACCTTATCGAAACGGATCATGGAGGAATACCACAAGGGAGAATTATTTGTAAAACATTCAGACCCTGGAAAGGGTACAACGTTTCGGATAGTGCTGAAGAAAATTTGAAAATTTGGGAATTTGAAAATGGGAGAGTCTGGAAGCGGGAATATACCAAGGGAAACGTTATTTTTGCAGTCCATTTTGAAGTTTGCGGAGGTGGCGAAACTGGTAGACGCACTACTTTGAGGTGGTAGCGCCGTAACTGGCGTGGGAGTTCGAATCTCCTCTTCCGCACTTTTTTAAAAAGATTATAGCCTATAAATCAAACGATTATAGGCTTTTTTCTTGCCCCTTTCACAAATCAACAAACATGAGCATTGAAATCTCGACAAAAACATCTTATGACATCATTCAATCCCCTTTTGTACGTCTGACGATTTTGAAGATATATTGGTCGGTTTGCGGCAGGCCAGCAACTAATGCAAAAGTAATTTTATGATAATAATGTATATCAAAATGAAAAAGATACCAAACCATTTATCAATTATCGCACTTGCATTAACAGGATTTATGATAACGTCTTGCGGTAGCCACAATGCAAACGCAACAGGCAATACAGCCGATGCGGCTCCATCGGCAAAAGAAAATTCGACTTTTTCCTATAAGATTGACGGTCAACTTTATTCATGGACTGGCAACGATACTTACGCAAACCAGGCTACAATAGACTCAAGCAATGAAGTATTTTTTACGCTGATGAGCAACGACCCTGCCGAAAAAAATCCGCCACAATTTGGATTTGGTATCGCTGCTGTTGGCTCTACTACCGTAAACTGGGAAAATATGGATCGCTTTAAATCATCGGGGAGTAATGGCGGAAATCATTTTGCTAATTTTAAGCTTTCCTTTCCAAACGAAAATACGAAGTACCCCGACTATGAATTTGGCCGCACATCTACAGTTACTGTTGTCATAACCTCTAAAAGTGAAACCCGTATTACGGGTACATTTTCAGGAGAGCTTGTAAATGTTGCTACCCAAAAACCTTCGCAATTAGCCGATGGTAAATTTGATCTGCCTTTAAAGAAACAAAAGCAATAAAAAGTCTATCTGTTATCGCACCAGTATTACATGGATTAATGATAGCTTCCTGTGGAAGCATAATGCCAGTTCAGCATTGAATAGTCAGCTAAATGCATCAGCTAAATTTTTTAAATCCTGTAAAAAATAGTTTGAAAATATAACCAAAGCGCCGTAGGTGCGCGGGGCATTTCTAAATTCGAGATGTAATTAAATTATTTTGATGGAATAAATTTAAATGCATAGGAATTCATGCAATATCTTTTGCCTGTTGGAGCAGGGCCATCATTAAAAACATGACCCAGATGTANNGGCCAGCCGGTGCCGGACTCGAATTTGGTTTCCGAACTGAATATTGGCTTACCGGTTGCCGCACTAACATAGATTCCCTTTTGGTGGTTATCCCAATAAGGATTCTTAAATGGTGTCTCTGTTCCCTTTAGAACCATGATCTCATAAGCTTCAGGAGATAAAATGTTTTTCCAGTAACTGTCAGGTTTAGCATCGGGAAAGGTTTTGGTATCTTCAGGGCTGCCGGTCGATTTATTGGTAGAGTGGCTTTGGCTGCAAGCATTCATTGCCAATATCATGAAGGGGAATATTATCAAAAATAGCTTTTTCATATTTTATTTTTACATGATTTAAAACTTACAGGTTAATGCAACAGGAATTATCTATAGAAATACTTACGTAATAAATCCTCATACAGATTTTTTTGTTTATAGGCCTGAATAATAGTCATAACCCCTTTCAGCCCAGTAATCACGCGGACGCTGATTGGCGAAGGTAATCGTCCCTATACGCTTCAGGTTCTTTATCCCATACTTAACAGGTATAATCAGTCGGAGCGGCGCACCGTGTTCAAGTGTTAAGGGTTGTTCATTCATTTCATACGCCAATATAGTCTGCGGATGCAAGGCACTCTCCATATCTAAACCTATATAATACTCTCCGTTTGGCGTTTCCATACCCACATATTGCATCGTAGCCTGTTGTTGCAAATTAAAATTAGATACAAAATCAACAAATTTAACACCAGCCCAATGCTGGATTTGATCCCAACCCTCAACACATTTAAAATCATAGATAATTTCTGTTTTCGGGAGACTTTTAATTTCTTCAATGGTTAAATTCAGTATATCGCCGCCGCCTTTTACCACGGCAAGTTGCCAGCTTTCAGGCTTGAAACCCTCATTTTCGATCCCAATATGGGCATTAACCCTTACCTTCTTGGCCGCCATCGACTTCGGATAGGTTTGAACTAAATGGTTATTGCTAAAGAAATTCCTAAAAAAGAGTTCGGTCTTGTTCAATGCCCGTCTTAATGGTTTGCCCATGCCTGCCGTGATACCCGGTGTTTCCTCAGGAGAATGATAAAGCCATTTCCAGCCCCTAAGTCCAGCGGCCCCCAATAAAAAAAAGCTAGCGAAGGAAATGAAATTTCTCCTTTTTATCCTTTGTTCAACAGAAAGTAATTTCTTTCCCTTTTTTTTTATTGACATTTTCATTGTATGTTTTCTGCAGGATGGATCGGATCATCCATCACTTGATCGGCGATATTGTCTTGGTCTGTTGATGCATTCGTCTCTTCAGCGGCCATCTCTACCGCAACCGGAGGAGACATTTCCAACACTTCAAAACCAGAGATGACCGACCTGAAATTGTTCCATCCCGCAAGGGTAACTTGCACCACATGAATCACAAAAAAAAGCACGTAGCCCAATGTTAAGGCAAAATGTAGTATCCTCGCCAAATGATAACCCCCGCAAATCCAGGTCAGCCAATAGAATTGAACTGGCTTATAAATAGCCAGCCCGGTTACTACAGAGCCAAGCCCCATGACAATGATGGCTGTATAAGCGATCCGCTGAGCTGCATTATATTTATTTTGCGGTGCTGTTGTTTTCCGGATATGAAGATCGTGTAACAAAACTAGCCAGGCTTCTTTAAAGGATTTTTTTTGGGGAACTAATTCACGCCACTCGCCTGATAAAATGGTATACAGTATGTAAAAAAATCCGTTCAGGGTAAAGAACCACATGAACAAAAAGTGGAAAGCCATCCCTTCGGCTAAACGATGGGGAATATGCAATACCTTATAAAACCAGTCAGGAAAGAAGTTGACAAAAGTATGACCGAATATAGTAACAGTATATACATCGTTTGCCCAATAAATGAGCAAACCGCTCCAGATCATTATCGTCAAAATTGGAAAATTAACCCAATGCGTCCAGCGCATGACAAAGGGATGTTTTTCTTTGATAATTTTCATATCTCGATATAGACTGCTATTTTTATGGATTCGTCACAAATATCCCGTAGGCACTCGCGAGGCCGCCAGGCTGGATTGGCAGATTGGTGGTTGCCCCGTTTTTCCAGTACTGGGGTATGCCAATTTTACCACCCGCTACATAAACATTATTGCCAGCGACGAAAATAGAATTTGCCAATGATGCATCGCCCGATTGCAGGTTTGTAGCTGTCCCGTTTTTCCAATACTGCGCATAGCCATCCTGGCCTCCCGCCACATATACATCACTGCCGGAAACATACACTGAATAAGCCTGGGCAGGCATTAGATCCTGAAGGTAATTGATCGTCGCGTTCTTCCAGTACACTGCAGAATCACCGAGCCAACCCGCCGTATACACGTCACTGCCCGAAACAAAGATTGAATTGGCATTACTGATTTCGTACACATCCGACAATTGCGTTTTCACTCCGTTTTTCCAAAATGCTGCTTTATAAAATTGATCAAACCCGGAAACATATACATCATTACCGGAGACATAGATTGAAAAGGCCTGTGCATAGTCAAACAACTGATAAGAACCAATCGTATTTACAGGCGGCGTAGGAGGAGTAGGATAAGGCGGTGTCAGGGGGGTTAGATTAACAAGATCACCATTTTTCCAATATACGGCAATACCGACACTATCACTCGTTAGTTCGTATCCTGCCGCATAAATATCCCCCCCCGATACAAAAATCGAATTGGCGAAAGCTCTCTGCGGCTTGGACAAATTCGTCAGCTTGATTTCCGTCCCGTTTTTCCAATACACAGCATTTATCGTGACTCCTGCGCTGATATTCCCAGTGTAATCCGAACCTGCCACATATACGTCCGTGTCAGAAACAAAGATCGAAGAAGCCGCAGAATAATTATTTGGCGATTGCTTTGGTAAAACAGTAGCTATACCGTTTTTCCAATATAAGGCTGAATTTCCGCCATTTCCGGCAACATATACAGTAGGTCCGGAAGTCGTTGCATTGGTTACAGTTTTTTTGCAGGCTGAAGACAGCATGATCAGCAATAGGATAGCAAAACAATCAATCAGGCGGGATCTCATACCTTCTAATTTAACCAATTAAAGTTACAATTTGACCCGCGTTATTCAAAATGCCTGAACCGCCGTTGCATCCACCCCGGCTGAATTTGAGCTGTCGCTGAGGCTATAAAAAAAATGGATATGGTAAATAATATAACTAACTTTTTCATGATTTAATTTATTAAGCAGATAGGAAGAATTTGAAGGTTTGGGGAGAAGTCTTATTTTCCCATATAAATAACTATAAAATGAAAACAGCCGCTTTGCTGGGAATTCTTTTATCATGTGCCGGATTTGCATTCCCTCAACAGACAGCACTCCGCGTAGGCGTGGCGGGTCTTCAGCATGATCATGTATATGGACTAATGGAGAACTATAAGAAGGGAAAGCTGATCATTCTGGGCATTGCAGAAAGCGATCCCGGATTGGTGCAGCGCTATAAGAAAAAATACCAGTTGCCGGACTCCCTTTTCTATACCAGCGTATCGTCCATGCTGGACCATATAAAACCCGATGTGGTGCTGGCCTATAATCCGATAGCAGATCATCTGGCTGTGGTGGAAGCCTGCGCCCCGAAACGGGTTTCCGTAATGGTGGAAAAACCCCTGGCCATTAGTGTGAAACAGGCTGAACGAATGGCGGCACTGGCCAGCCAATATCATATCCGTATTCTCACGAATTATGAAACCACCTGGTATGGCAGCAACCAGCAGGTATATGAAATGATACACGCACAAAAAGCCATTGGAAATATTCGCAAAATGGTTGTGCATGATGGGCACCAGGGACCCATTGAGATTGGTTGCAGCCCGGATTTTTTAAAATGGCTTACAGATCCGGCGAAGAACGGTGCAGGCGCACTGGTTGATTTCGGTTGTTACGGAGCCAACCTGATGACCTGGCTGATGGAAGGGAAAACGCCCATTGCCGTTACAGCCATCACCAGGCACTATAAACCGGATCTCTATCCGAAAGTGGATGATGATGCCACCATACTGCTGGAATACCCCGGCGCTACCGGTCTTATTGAAGCATCCTGGAGCTGGCCTTTCGGTATCAAGGATCTGGAAGTATTTGGTGAAACGGGTTATCTCCATGCGCTGAATAGCAATACCCTGCAGGAAAGGCTTCACGACAGCTATGATAAAGTGGAAGTAAAGCCTGCAGCGTACCCGGATAATTTAGTTTACCTGGCAGCCGTATTGCGTGGCCACCTGCAAACTGGAAACGATCTTTCTTCCCTTGAAAATAACCTGATCGTTGTTAAAATACTGGAAGCGGCCATGCAATCTTCACGTGAAGGAAAAAGAATTGTGCTTTGAGTAGCCGCGGGTTACTGCTTCCCGTCCGTAAAGAGCAGGCCCGGGGCATGATTATTGAACATGAACGTATAAATTGTTCAATGATGCAAAAGATTTTTAAATTCGGGTTGTCTTTATTGCTATTGATAACCATCTTATTTGCTGCAACCGGCTGCGCGGAACAGCATTATTATCATCAGTATCATCATCATACCCGTGAGTATTATGACCGTCATCATATGCCACCACCGGCTGGTGTTAACTTTGATATCCATAATTAATTTATATAATTAATTCATCAGCAGAAAGATTACAACCGTTCCGGAAAAAAGATGATTATTTTTCCCGCGAACGGTTGTTTTATTACGCAACACATGTTTTATGATTTATGAGCGATTGATAATCAATAACTAATAAAATTAGTAGTATAAAACTAAATAAATTAGTATTCTTGCAGTATCATGTATCTCAACTGCAAGACTTATTTTAGTTTTCTGTACGGTACTTTTTCAACCCAGCAACTCGTTCAAACGGCCCTGGGCAAGGGCGTTACAGCTTTGGCGCTCACCAATATCAACGCCACCTGTGATACCTGGGATTTTGTAAAGCTTTGCAGGGAAGCAGGCATAAAGCCCATTGCCGGTGTTGAGATACGCAACGAGGACCAATTACTTTATATTTTACTCGCTGCAAGCAATAAAGGTCTTGCATGGATCCATGATTTTGTATCGGAGTACCTGCTGAGCAAGAAAGATTTCCCCGAAGCCGGTGCGGATCAATCCTTTTTTTTAGATGGCCGGGACGGGTTTGTGATCTATCCATTGAGTGCTAAGAATCCGGAAAACCTGCTGCCAAATGAGCGCATTGGAATATTGCCATCCGAACTAAACAGGCTATTCAACCCGGATCTTCGTAAACACCCGGATAAACTGGTCATCCGTCAACCGGTAACCATTCAGGATAAAACGCATTTTTCTTTACACCGCCTGCTTCGCTGCATTGCAAAAAATACCATCCTGGCGAAATTGTCTAAAGAGGAACAATGCGAACCGACGGAAACTTTTGTTTCTCCGTCGGAACTCTTAAATAAATTCAGTGCCTATTCATTTATAGTTACCAACACCTATAAGCTGATGGATCAGTGCCATATTGAAATGGAATTCGGCACAGATAAAAATAAAAATACCTATGGCGGAACAAAGGAAGACGACCGGGTTTTCCTGGAAAAACTGGCCACGGAAGGGCTTAAGAAACGGTTTGGCCCAAATAACAAATTAGCTGAAGAGCGGTTAAAAAAAGAATTGAAGATCATCAATGACCTGGGGTTCAACAGCTATTTTTTAATCAACTGGGATTTTATCCGTTATGCCCAGCTCCGGGAATATTATTATGTCGGCCGGGGCAGCGGAGCCAACTCCATTGTAGCCTACTGTCTTTTCATCACCAACGTAAATCCCATCGAACTCAATTTATATTTTGAACGGTTTTTAAATCCGCATCGCAAATCACCGCCGGATTTCGATATCGATTTCTCTCATACTGACCGGGATGATGTGATGGACTATATTTTTAAGCGTTATGGCAAAAGCCAGGTTGCCTTGCTGGGATCCTATCCCACTTTTAAACATGATTCCATTATCCGGCAGCTGGGCAAGGTCCTCGGCATGCCTGATAAAGAAATTGTAGACCTGCAACGGACCAATACGGCCAGGGACAGCAATAGCAGGCTGATCCTGCAATATGGAAAGCTCATGCAGGGATTTCCGAGTTACCCTTCGCTGCATCCCTGCGGTATGCTGATCTCCCAGGAACCGATCGTAAACTATGTATCTCTCTTTATGCCGCCCAAGGGTTTCCCTACCGCGCAGATCGATATGTTCGTAGCCGAAGATATCGGTATGAATAAGTTTGATATCCTGAGTCAGCGCGGTTTGAGTCATATCAGGGAAGCACAGCGACTCATCCAACAAAATAGAGGAGTCAGCATAGATATCCACGATCTGGAAGCATTTAAGAAAGATAAGCATGTAGCCACACAGATCAGGAACGCTAATTCCATCGGATGCTTTTATATTGAATCACCGGCCATGCGGCAACTGCTCAAGAAACTGCGCTGTGATGATTATATCACGCTGGTTGCAGCAAGCTCCATCATCCGGCCCGGCGTGGCGCAATCCGGGATGATGAAAGAATATATCTACCGTTATCATAACCGGGATAAGGTTAATTACCTGCATCCCCTGTTTGAAGAACATTTATCGGAAACATTCGGCGTGATGGTCTTCCAGGAAGACGTGATAAAAATTGCGCATTATTATGGCGGACTTGATTTAGGGAAGGCCGACATACTGAGACGGGCCATGTCTGGTAAATACCGTTCGAATAATCAGTTCGAAATAATCAGAGAGGAATTCTTTTCCAGTTCGAAGAAATTGGGAAGGGACGAGGCGCTGACAGCAGAGATCTGGCGTCAGATGGAAAGCTTTGCCGGTTATTCTTTCAACAAAGCCCATTCGGCCAGTTTTGCAGCGGAAAGCTATATGAGCCTTTTTCTGAAAACCTACTATCCGAAGGAGTTCATGGTTGCCGTCATCAATAATTTTGGCGGATTTTATTCAACAGAACTTTATTTTTTGGAATTGCTAAAAACCGGAGGCGATATTGAACCGCCTTGTGTTAACCGGAGTGATAAGTACAGCAATATCCGCGGCAGCAAAGTGTATACGGGTTTTGTGCACATCAAGCGTCTGCAGGATAAGCTCGTGGAACAGATCCTGGAGGAGCGAAGAAATCATGGGGATTACCTGCATCTCCAGGATTTTATTGAACGGACAGCCGCAGGATTGGAACAGCTCAATACATTGATCAGCATTGGAGCATTCCGGTTCACGGGCAAATCAAAAAAACATTTACTCTGGGAAGCTAATTTTTTACAAAAGAAAAATCAACCGCAGCTGCACAATGGCCCGGCGCTTTTTCATGAAGCCCCGGTGGAATTTATTCTGCCAGAATTGGTTGACACCCGCCTGGATGATCTTTATGACCAGATAGAAATTCTGGGTTTTCCACTGACCAATCCTTTTGAACTGGTGGATGACCATCCGGAAAAATACATCAGGGCCGCTGATCTGCACCTGCATAAAGGAAAGATCGTATCTGCTCTCACCTATTTCATTGCCCGTAAGCATGTGGTGACCAAATACAATGATGAAATGTTCTTTGGAACTTTTGTAGACGCTGAACTGGACTGGATCGATACTGTTCATTTTCCGGACTCGGCGAAAAATTTTCCACTGCACGACAGTGGCTTTTACCGGATCACGGGCAAGGTCGCGGAAGATTTTGGCGTGCATAGCATTGAAGTGAACAAGATGGAGAAAGTCGGGCATAAAAAAAGGATCTACGAAAATCTCAGTTAACGGCCATGGCAAGCGAAAGGCATATTGCACACCTGGATCTCGATACTTTTTTTGTATCGGTTGAACAGCTGCGCAACCCGGCCCTGACCGGCAAACCTATCCTGATCGGGGGAAGCAATGACCGGGGTGTGGTTGCTGCCTGCAGTTATGAAGCCCGGAAATTCGGAATCCACAGCGCTATGCCCATGTATATGGCAAAAAGATTGTGCACCCATGCCATCGTGGTCAAAAGCGATTTTGAAGCCTATAGCAAATATTCTAAAACCGTTACGGATATCATCAGGGATACCGTTCCTGTTTTTGAAAAAGCTTCCATCGATGAGTTCTATGTAAACCTCACCGGGATGGATAAATTCCATGGCTGCAAAAAATTCACGGATGAACTCAAAACAAAAGTGATCCGCGAAAGCGGCTTACCGGTTTCCTATGGCCTCGCCAGCAATAAACTGATCAGCAAAGTAGCCACCAATGAAGCCAAACCCAATGGACAAATGGAAATCCCTTTTGGTTATGAGAAATCATTTTTAGCGCCTTTGAGTATTATGAAGATCCCGGGGGTCGGAACACAAACCGGGTATAAGCTGCTCAAGATGGGCATCGAGACAGTGAAAAAATTAAGCGAGATACCGGTTGCGATGATGCAAACCTTTTTGGGAAAAAATGGTGTTGAACTATGGCGGAGATCGCAAGGTATAGACGAATCCCTGGT
>PLEB01000061.1 GCA_003136915.1 Chitinophagaceae bacterium | reverse complement strand
CCGGTATCCAGGATAAAATTGAGCGTATCCGGATACCCTTCAAGCCTGACCTTGATAACGGCAACACCTCCTGTAAAAGTGGTAAAAGGGATCTGGGTCAGAAATCTGGAATGTCCGGCAACGGCTGTTTTCTGTGCCGGAGCTGATATGCAAAACAAAAGGGAAAAAATTAGCAAACTGAAAAACCTCCGGCATACGGCGCACGGAATCGGGCGGTTAGTTTGGTTATTGTTGTTCATAGCAATAAAAATGGCGGCATCCGTAAGCAGAACCGGATGAAGCAGTCGTATAAATCTACATAATTTTTGCATGGGTTGTTTCCCGCCCATATAATTACTGAAGTGAAAATACGCTGTCATACCTTTGGTGATTCAACAAGCTAAAGGGTCATGGATTTGTCCAGTTTATATTCGAAAGCTTTGAAATTCGGATTTTTAACGGTTGAAGAGGGCTCTTCACTTTTCAGGGAAGCTCCATTGACAGAACTGATGCATGTTGCCGATGAGCTTCGGAAAAAGCAGGTTACTCATGGGAAAGTAACCTGGCAGATTGACCGCAATGTGAATACTACCAATGTATGTATTGCAAACTGTAAATTTTGCAATTTTTATAGAGTTCCGGGCCATCCTGATGCCTATATAACTGATATCGATACCTATAAAAGGAAAATTGAAGAAACATTTCGATGGGGAGGAGACCAATTGTTGCTGCAGGGAGGCCATCATCCAAAACTCGGATTGGATTTCTATACTGATTTATTCAGTAAGCTAAAGAGCCTGTATCCGAATCTGAAACTGCATACCCTGGGCCCACCGGAAATTGCACACATCTGTAAGCTGGAAAAAAAGACGCACCGCGAAGTGATAGCAGCTCTTCGGGGAGCCGGAATGGATTCCCTACCCGGCGCCGGCGCGGAAATATTGGTAGACAGGGTTAGGCGGCTGGTAAGTAAGGGAAAATGCGGTGCCAGGGAATGGCTGGATATTATGGTGGAGGCACACAGGCAGGGAATAACAAGTTCCGCGACCATGATGTTTGGACACGTTGAAACCATTGAAGAACGATTTGAACACCTGGTGAAGATACGCGAGGTTCAGGCCATGAAACCCGCCGGGGGTAAGGGATTCCTGGCATTTATCCCCTGGACATTCCAGGATGCCGATACCCTGCTCGCCAGGATACGAGGCATACACAACCTGACCACGCCCGAAGAATATATCCGCATGATCGCACTCAGCAGGATCATGCTGCCCAATATCAGGAACATCCAGGCCTCCTGGCTCACCGTTGGCAAAGAAACGGCCCAGGTTTGCCTTCATGCCGGAGCCAACGATTTTGGGAGCATTATGCTCGAAGAAAATGTGGTAAGCGCCGCCGGGGCTCCTCACCGGTTTACCAGTAAAAGTATTCAGGCAGCCATTAAAGAAGCTGGTTTTGAGCCTCAGTTAAGAAATCAGCAATATGAATTCCGGAGTTTACCTGTGGTGATGGAGGAACAGGTAATAGATTATTAACTGTCTAAGGGATTACCCTTAGGCGGATTGCAGCCCTGATTTTTTTCCCCTCTTCATAAGTTAAAATCAGCTTTTCTGCGTTAACCATGGGAACCCAATACCATGCAGAGCCCCTTCAGAAAGTTGATCCGCATATCTGTTGTTTTATTTGCCATCGTTTTACTGTGCAATTTTTTCGGATACTACCTGGTCAACAAGAAATCAGCAGAGAATGAGGAACTTGTATCCGCCCGTGTCATTTCCGGGCGCCAGCAAACCCTTAGCCAGGTTATTGCCAAAGAGGTAGCCATTATTGAAGGCTCGGTATATGGATATACGGAAACCGAGCACATCCGGGATAGCCTGGCCGCGGCCCTTAAGGTTTTTCAGTATCAGCAGGAAAAACTACAGGCCAGGATCGATCAATCCAAGATGCCTCTTCCCACACAGGTTTTTAAGATCCGGCTTTTGTTTTCCTATATAAATCCATATTATAAAGGGATTATGACCACAGCAGGGGAGGTGGTTGTGGAGGATTCCATGATGCTGCGGATAAATAAGCGATTGTATTTGCATCAATTATTGGAAAATGAATCCAAATTCCTTCCGCTCATGAAGGAGATTACAGCCCAGTATTCGCTTATCCAGAATGAAAAATCACAAGAAGCTTCGGCCATTGAAGCAGGGAAATTTATTTCGCTCATCATAGCGATCATCTGCCTAATCATTCTCGTTCTGGAACCTGCTTTTAAGCGGGGAGAGCGGAATTTCCACGATCTGCAATCTGCAAAAAACGAATTGCTGCAGGAAAAAAAACACCTGGACTCGCTGTTGCAATCACAAACGAATTACCTGATCCGTATTAACCGGGAAGGAAAGTTCACCTATTCCAACCAGGCTTTTCTGAAGGCCTTCAAATATGGGGAGGAAGAAATTCTGAATAAATTATTTTTTGCTACCATCTTCCAAAAAGATATTACCCGCTGTCGCGAAGTAGCGAATGATTGCTGGAATAATCCAGGCAAAATTGTGAAACTGCTTATCCGCAAACCATTTAATAATTCAAAGGAGTTTATCTGGACCGATTGGGAATTCCTCGCACTGAGTGATGAAACCGGCCAGGTTAAAGAAATACAGGGTATTGGATTGAATGTTACGGATAAGGTAATGGCCCAGGAAGTGAAGGAAGAAGCCATCCAGACCTTATCCTATGCCATGACATACGCGAGAATGGGATCCTGGAAAGTTGATTTCGAAACAAGGGGGATCCTGTTAAGCAATGAGTTTAACGCACTCCTGGTGATCGAAGAAGAATTTACGGAGAAAATGCCGTTGAAAGTATTCCTGGAAGAATTTGTCGTGCCGGAAGATCAGGGTATGGCAGAAGAGGGATTCGAAGAAATTTTTCTCAACAAAGTCAATACCGGATTCGAAACTTCTTTTTCTTTCAGAATTATTACCCGCCACGGATGGATGCGCTACCTTTTTCTGAAAGGCAAGGTAATGGACAGTGCAGGGTGCTTTGGTATCGCACAGGATATAACTGCTCAGAAAGAATCCGAAAATGCGCTGATCAACAGTGAGCAGAAATTCCGTCTGCTGGCAGAAAATTCAGAGGATATCATCAGCGTTCACGCGGCAGATGGTACCGTGTGGTATCTTTCACCTTCGGTTACGCACGTGCTCGGATATGAAGTGGATGAAGTGATCGGAGGAGCCATTCTGGATTATGTGCATCCGGATGACCGGCATAAATTTTTCAAGCAGGAGAAACTCGGTGCACTGCAGGATAAGGAATCAGTTATTGTAAGATACAGGATCTGCAAAAAGGATGAAAGCTATCTGTGGCTGGAAACTATTATTAAGCCGATCGTTGACAGGAACGAAGTGATCAAGCTAATCTGTACTTCCAGAAATATCACAGGTCAACGGATAGCACAGGAAAAACTAAAGAAGAAAGATCAGCTGTTGCATGCCGTTTCTCAAGCCACGCATTTATTACTGAGTAATTCCGATCTGAACCAGGCGATCGCCTCAAGCATTGAAATTCTCGGAACGAAAACGATGGTGGACCGCGCCTTTGTTTTCAAAAATNNCGAATGATGCATCTCGATTTTGAAAGTATCGCGCCCATCATTACACCGCTGAGAGAAAATAAACCTTTTGTAAGCTATCGCTGGAAAGAGAAAGATCCCTTGCTGCTGAATATTTTAGAGAAGTATAATGTGGAAGCTACACTTTCCATTCCCATCTTTCTAAAGGATTTCTTCTGGGGTTTTGTGGGATTTGATGAATTCAGCAATCAGAAAGAATGGACTGAGGGAGAATTCTCCATATTGCAATCCTTTGCATCTTCACTCGGTGCCGCCATTGAGCGTAAGAGCATTGAAGATGAATTGGTGCAGGCCAANNGAATTCCTCGCGAATATGAGCCATGAATTGCGGACACCCATGAACGGTATCATCGGATTTACAGATCTGGTACTCACTACGGAACTGCAAAAAACCCAGCGTGATTACCTCCAAAATGTAAAAAAATCCGCTTACGGACTGTTGGAAATTATCAACGATATCCTGGATTTCTCCAGGATTGAAGCCGGCAAGCTGATCATTGACAATACCCTGTTCAAACTCGATGAGCTCGTTGAAGAAACTATTGATATATTAACGCTGAAAGCTTTTGAGAAAAAACTTGAAATGCTTTACAGGGTCGATCATGATATTCCCTCCCAGCTCCTGGGTGATCCGGTGCGTATCCGCCAGATTATTGTAAACCTGCTGGGTAACGCAATTAAATTCACAAGGGATGGAGAGATCTATGTCTCTATCCGCAAAGAAGGCGAAGTGTATTGGAAAGATGACAAAAAGTATCTGAACTTTGTCATCCAGGTGAAGGACACCGGTATTGGTATTGCGAGAGACAAGCTTCAGAAAATTTTTGAAAGTTTCACTCAGGCGGATAATTCCACCACAAGGAAATATGGAGGCACCGGGCTCGGACTCGCCATTTCGAAAAGCCTGGCCGAACTCATGCACGGAAATTTATCTGTAGAAAGCGAAGCTGGTCGCGGCAGCGTTTTTTCTCTGAACCTTCCCCTGGAAGTTGCTAATGATCAACCGGAGATCCAGATTCAGCCCAAGCCATTATTGAAGAAAGTGCTCGTGGTGGATGACAACATCACCAACCTGAATCTTATGAAAGAAACCCTGGGGTACTTTCAGATATACTGCGAGACCTGCTCTAACGGTCCGGACGCGCTCCTGAGAATTGAAATAGCAAGTACAGCCGGAGAGCCGTTCGATCTCATTATTACAGACCATCACATGCCCGGAATGGATGGTATCGACCTGGTAAAGGAAATTAAACATTCCATGCCCGGCGCCGTCCAACCTTTCATATTGATGCTTTCTTCCCTGGAAAAAAATCTGTACCAGAATGAAGCAGATAAAACGGGCATAAATAAATTTATTTCCAAACCTGTAAAGCTGCACGAATTGAACAGCACCCTGCTTTCCCTGTTTGAAAAGAATATGCAGAGCGATACCCTTCACCCTTCATTTGAAGCCATCGAAAAAATTACCCAGTCTGCCAGCATACTCGTGGTTGAAGATGACCCGGTGAACATGATGCTGATATCTGAAGTACTCAAAAGAATGGGCTTTGATGTGATCCAGATGCAGAATGGCAAGGAGGTGATCGAGATGCTTCCCCATTATGAACCCGTTTTGATCTTCATGGATGTGAATATGCCGGAAATGGATGGGTATACGACAACCCGGCTGATACGGAAAATGCAGACGGCCCAATCCAGGATCCCGATTATTGCACTGACTGCCGATGCCATGAAGGGTGACAGGGAAAGATGCCTTGATGCGGGAATGAATAATTATATTTCCAAACCTTTCAAACTCGAGGAAATAGAAACAGTATTAAGGGAATATGTGCTGCTGGTATAATGCTATTGGATAGCTGCGGTAGCAGTTTCTGATTTATGATCCCCGTCGTATACATTTAGTTTTACCTTCCAGAGAGCCAAATCTTTTTCAAGGCTAAGCTCAATTTTCAGGCTCTTCATATCGCCGACAGCCGGAAGTAAATCAAATGATATGGTATTTAAATTCCGCAAGTCTGTGGGCGTGCGGTACTGTCCGCTAAGTATAAAAGGCTTCTGACCATCTATTTTAATGATAGTATTTTCAATCTGTTCGTAAATTTCTTTAAACTTTCCCCTTGCCGTCGCGAAATCCCTTGTATTGAGGGCCGTGCAACTCCATTTGTAAACTTCATTACTAGAAACGCTGAATTTGGAAATGGTGCAGGAACTGGATCCGGGAACCATCACCACGGATTTGTATTCAGCCGCATTTTCGTGCTGGGAAATCATTTCACCCCTGATATTATGAAAACGATTGGGGTAGTCGCGGATCACTTTTTCAAGTGCCTGGTTGGTTTTGTTTGAAAAGACATCGTCCTGCGAAAAAAGCCATGCAGCATTCAGCAAAAGGACAAACGTCAGTAGCATGCTTCTCATTGAAATGGATTTGAGGCCTAAATTAG
>PLEB01000369.1 GCA_003136915.1 Chitinophagaceae bacterium | reverse complement strand
ACGTTCCCTTAAATAATAATAACCGTGCAGTGCACGGTGTGCAGGCGCTGGCAGCCAGCACAGGTAGAAATCTCCAGGGTAACGGTGTTACGGTTGGTATTGGCGATAATGGCGATCCATCAACGCATGTTGATTTTACGGGAAGACTGATCATGCGCACGGATCAACCTGAGTCCAATCCGCACGGAGTCCATACCAGTGGCACGGTTGGAGGTGGCGGCATCCTCAATCCTTTATATGCAGGAATGGCCCCGCNNGGAGGTGGCGGCATCCTGAATCCTTTATATTCAGGGATGGCTCCGCAGGTCCGGCTCGTCACGAATGATTTCAGCAATATCCTCATCGACGCGCCGATATATTTATCTGATTATAAGATGCTTCTGACGAATAACTCATATTTTAACGGACTAAATTATTGCCCGGGCGACGGCGACTATGATGCCCTGAGTAATTTCATCGATTCCCAACTCCTTGCCTACCCTAAAATCATGCACGTATTTGCTGCGGGCAACGACGGGCCCCAGACCTGTTCTCCTTATCCCCTTGGGTTTGCGACCATCAAATCAGGCTTCCAAACCGGGAAAAACGTTTTGACCGTCGGGAACTTCAGTAATGCTACCTACACCCTATTTTCAGGATCCAGCCGGGGTCCGATCGCTGATGGCAGAATTAAACCCGAAGTAGTTGCAGGCGGAGTAAACGTAATCTCCACCCTGCCTGATAATGCATACGGAGGCATGACCGGAATATGGGCGCTTATTGATGAACGTTACCACCAGTTGCACGCCGGCGCAGATCCTGATGCGGCCCTGATCAAGACGCTGATTGCGAACAACGCGGACGATTTGGGAAATCCTGGACCTGATTTTTTGTACGGCTTCGGAATGATCAATGCCCGCACAACGGTAGAAGCCCTCGAACAAAATCATTACTTTACCGGCACATCAAACCAGGGTGCAAGTGCATCATTTACCATTCCGGCTTTGGCTTCCGGGGCATATCAGCTGAAGGTGATGCTCTACTGGCCTGATCCGGCAGCCGCTCCCTTTGCGCCCAGCACCCTGGTGAATGATCTGGATCTAACGGTCACGGATCCCTCAGGAACCACCCACCTCCCCCTCATCCTGGATCCTTCACCAGGAGGCATAAATAATAATGCGGTTGAAGGAGCGGACCACACGAATAATATCGAGCAGGTGGTAATCAATAATCCCTCCACCGGAACTTTTTCTGTTTCAGTAAATGGAACATCTATTGTACAAGGCCCCCAGGCTTTCTATATCGCATACGAAATCATTCAACCATCGGTCACGGTAGAATTTCCTTTCGGTACAGAAACCCTCGTGCCAGGCGAAACAGCAAATATCCGCTGGAGCGCCTATGGCGGGGACCCTAACTCCTTTACCCTGGAATATTCAACGGATGGCGGATCCACCTGGAACCTAATCAGCAACGCCATTCCATCGACAGCAAGGTCGTACGCCTGGACTGTTCCCATGGTGGCGACGAACAACGCTATGGTCCGGGTCACGCGTAACAGTGCAGGCTATTCGGATACAAGCGATTTCCCATTTACCATATTGGGTCAGCCGCTGATGACACTCACAAATCCTTGCCCGGGTTATGGGCAGCTACTCTGGTTTACGATTCCGGGAGCATCATCCTATGACATCACTAAATTGGTTGCAGACACGATGCAGGTTATCGCAAACACAACAGATACCACCTGGCTCGTCACCGGCCTGAATAAAGACAGCAGTTACTGGTTCAGCGTACGTGCGAATTTAGCCGGAACAGGCGGCCGGCGGGCACTTGCCGGAAATATCATTCCCAATGCAGGCCCCTGCACGCTTACCGGACTCAATAATGATCTGGTCATGGACGCCTTGAATACGCCGCTAACGGGAAGGCTATTCACCTCCTCCCAACTCGGTAATACGCAGCTACAGGTGACCGTTAGAAACGCAGGATCCGTTGCCACAACTTCTCCTGTAACCTTTTCTTACCAGGTGAACGGCGGAGCCATCGTGAATGAGGTCTTTGGCGGAGCGATCCCTGCCCATATCGCCGATCTGTACAATTTTTCTCCGGCCGACAGCTATGATTTTTCCGCTCCCGGAACCTATGCCGTAAAAACATGGATCAGCTACGCACCGGATCCGGCGCTCAGCAATGATACCATCACCACAATAATTAAGCAACTGAAAAACGATCCATTGAATTTAAGTCCTTCTTTTACGGAAGGGTTTGAATCTGCACTTGATCAAACTCTGTCGCTTCAAAAAAATGGATTGGATAGTCTGGACCGGGCCGACTTCAACAACTCAAATCCGAATGGCAGGCTCAGCACATTCTTCAACAGCGGCTTTGCACGCACGGGCAATCGAAGTATAATGCTGGATGTGATCAATGAAGGCACTGTCGCAGCCGATTCCCTCATCACTACATTTAATCTTTCCGGCTATACTGCTTCCGATCAGATCTGGCTTGACCTGTATTATAAAATTCAGTCAACCGTAATCGGATATCCCGGAAACCAGATCTGGATCCGCGGCAACGATCAGGCTGCCTGGATACCGGTGAAAACTTTATCCAATCCTTCGGATCCTTCCGGAATATATATCCACGTGAATGTGGATGTTTCCGGAACCCTGGCAAATGCCAGTCCGGCCCAAACCATCAGCAGCAGTTTCCAGGTCCGTTGCGGTGCGGAAGGATTGACGCCTGCAGCATCCCCTGTACCAGGCGGACTCGCCGGCGGTGGAATAAGTTTCGATGATTTTATGCTTACCAAAGCACTGGAAGATGCCAGCCTTACAGCTATCATTCAACCGGTATTAAAAAATATCTGTTCATTATCGAATGCAGAAAAAGTAACGGTGATTGTGAAGAACTATGGCATAGACTCCCTTTTGCAGGTTCCTGTTACTTATATTATAAACACGGATACGGTTACGGAGATCATCCCTTTCATAGGTCCCAAGGATACCATCAGCTATACGTTTACGAAAACCGCGGACATGTCGGCATTTCAGTTTTATCATGTTAAGGCCTGGGTAAGTTATCCTTTAGATAACTATCACTTTAACGACACCACAGTAGATTATACCGTGCAGACCACTCCGCTGATTTCGCAGTATCCCTACCTGGAAGGATTTGAAAACAATAACGGGTACTGGTATTCGGGTGGAATTAACGACGACTGGCAGTGGGGAAAACCACAGAAGACGATAATACATAAGGCTGCGAACGGAGCAAACGCCTGGGTCACCAACCTTACCGGCAACTATAACGATAATGAATATGCGTATTTATATTCACCCTGTTTTGACCTGAGTTCACTTACTCAGCCAGTTTTATCTTTCAGTCATATATTTCAAACGGAAGACGACTGCAACTGTGATTTTCACTGGGTTGAATTCAGCACGGATGATTCTGCCTGGTATGTGCTCGGCAATTCGACGAGTGGTGTGAACTGGTATGATTATCCATCCATACCTGCCTGGCAACTGTCAAATACCAGGTGGCATGTTTCAAGCTTTGATATTCCGGTTAATCCGCCCAAAGTGCGTTTCCGCATTGCCATGTACTCCGATCCCGGCACCAATTACGAAGGCGTAGGCATTGACGATGTACATATATTTGATAAAGCGCCAGTCTTTGCCGATATCCTGACAACACAGGTTTCAGCGCCAGTGAGTGGAAACGTATGGACTGACTTCACGCAAAACGGAAAACGAGTCCTCTCCATGAATCCGAATGGCCAGAACCTGGGAAATGTAAATGTTTCCCTGTTCATTGATTCTGGAGCCATCCGGGATACGGCCGGACAATACTATGCCGCAAGGAATTGGGTGATCCATTCATCTGTACAACCCAATGACAGTGTTTCGGTCCGTTACTATTTTACGGATTCCGAAATGAATAAACTGCTTGCTGACACCAGTTGTTCAAGCTGCATCAACCAGGAAGACGCTTATTCATCCGGCATCTCTCAATATAGCAGCCCTCAGTCTACTGAAGAAGATAGCACCTTGCGTAACAATATAGTAGGCAGTTACTTATTTCACAAACCTCAGGTAAATATTCAGGTGATTCCATACGATAATGGTTACTATGCGGAAACCCGGGTTGCCGGATTTTCTGAATTCTGGATAAACGGCGGGGGGAAGAAACAAGATCATCCCTTAGCGGCGTGGCTGATGAATTTTACTGCAACCCTGCAGAACAATACAGGTCTCTTAAACTGGACCACCTGGCGGGAAATAGGCAGTAGCCATTTTATCATTGAAAGAAGCGGCGATAGCATCAGCTTTACCCCGATTGGAACGGTAACGGCGCATCCACATGCAGACTCCACAGCAGCATATGGTTTTACAGATCAGCTACTCCTTGGAGGNNCAAATCCATGTGTATCCCAATCCGACCATGGGGCAAATAAATATAATTAGTTCGGCTGAGTGCCGTGATATTCAGATATTTGATGCATCGGGACGGTTGATATACCGGAAAGAGACCAACGGATTTCAGCAAACCCTTTCCCTGTCGCAATTGGCAAGAGGCATTTACCTCATGAAACTCGCTACGGACAAGGGTAACAAAGTGCTGAAAATAGAAAAAAGATAGGGTAATTTTGCCCAAAAGGCACTACCTTTGCCGACTATTTAAAAATAGAGCTGATGAACAGCCGCAGAGAATTCGAAATTGCGTTTGTGGGACTCAGGCCCGGCGTTCATGAGTTTGAATATCAGATCACAGACAGGTTCTTTGAGGCTTATCAACAGCAGGATTTCGAACACTGTAACGTACATGTAAAGTTATTCCTGG
>PLEB01000418.1 GCA_003136915.1 Chitinophagaceae bacterium | reverse complement strand
AAAAGCTCCATTGAATTCTGGACCCAGTTAAAAAAGACCACGGTTAAATGGAATCCTGAAGCAGGGGTGAACTGGATGAGCTGAAAGTTTCCAATATTAAATCCCACAACTTACGAATATGAAAAAAGTAATTATTCTGTTGCTGCTCTCCCTGCCTTCATTTTCGCTGCTTGCGCAACTTGGAAATTCGAGATGGAAGGGGACAATCCGGGGAGATGAGCCACGGAATGTTATCCTGGATTTCCACAAAGACAGTCTTTCAGTGTATACCATATCCGATAGTTCAATGGTTGAAACCATGACCTACTCTGCAAAGGATGGAGTACTTGCACTGAAAAAAATTGATGGCCAGAGTGATTGTGACAATAGCGTCATAGGAAAATACGGGTTTGAAATCAAGGGCGATATCATGTACGTCAAATTGCTTGAAGATCCATGTAACGACAGATCATATGCTCTTGACACTACAAAATGGTTCAGGTGGAAAGACCACCCGGAAGTAAAAGTTAATGAATCCGTTTTAAAACAATATGTCGGTGAATACGAATTTGATGCGGGTCACCATATAATCATTAGCCTGGAGAACGGGCGTCTTCAGGCAGAAGGGCCGAACAATAATCTGCCGAAATCTACCCTCTATGCAGAATCAGATTCTAAATTCTTTTTAAAGATTGCCGGAGTGGAAATTGACTTTGTAAAGAATTCAAAAGGAGAAGTAATCAAGTTAATTTCACATGAAAATGAAGATTACGAATTGAAAAAGATAAAATGAAGGGAGGAAATATTAAATGACACCATGCGCCATGATGTGAAATTTAAAAGTAAACTTCACATTTTAATTGCAGCATCTACAATTATCCGGCTCCTGACCGCATGTTCGCTTGAGCTCGGGAATGATGAATCTTACTATCGGGGTTATGCACTTCACCTGCAATGGAATTATTTTGATCATCCGCCGCTCGTCGCATTACTCATCAGGGCAACAACACTAAACGGATTTTTAAACCATGAATTATTTTTCCGCCTCGGATCTATACTCTGCGCCGCGGTAAATACTTATTTGATCTATGCCATAGCGAAGAAAATAGCCGGCGAAAGGAGTGCCTGGTTTGCGGCCTGCCTGTTTACTTTCTCATTTTATTCGAGCATCATTGCGGGCACATTTATTTTGCCTGATGCACCTCAGCTGTTCTTCTGGCTCCTGAGTATATGGTTTATGATCCTGATTACTGCGGGAAATCCTTCCGTTCGCAATTGGATTTTACTGGGCGTTTGCATCGGCTGTTGTATCATGAGCAAAGTCCATGGCATTTTTTTGTGGGTGGGATTCGGCGGGCACATACTATTTGGGAGACGGGATTTATTAAGAACCCCGTATTTATACA
This sequence comes from Chitinophagaceae bacterium, assembly GCA_003136915.1. Taxonomy (GTDB): domain Bacteria; phylum Bacteroidota; class Bacteroidia; order Chitinophagales; family Chitinophagaceae; genus Puia. The sequence continues at coordinate 9,035 of PLEB01000418.1, read as the reverse complement.
TAAGCCTGCTGATCACGCTGGTCACCATTTCGCCCATATATTTCTGGAACCTTTCCAATCACTTTATTACCTATACCTATCACAAAAGCCGGTTTGGAATTTTTAGTAAAAAGCCGGATTTGGATGACTTGCTTCAGCAGGTGTTTGGCTCCATTTTCTACAATAACCCCGTGAATTATTTTGTGTATGTTTTGACGATTATTTCCCTTTGGAAAAGAAAAATTGTCTTTCCCGCCGTCTCGAAATTATTGTTATGGTTAAGTCTGCCCCTGATCCTCGTTTTGCTTTTTATGTCATTGTTTAATGATACACTCCCACACTGGTCAGGTCCGGCCTATACCTGCATCCTGATTCTTGCTGCAATCTGGCTTGATAAATTAAATATGAGGCGCTTTCCTGCACCGCTGATTGTATCCGGAATATTATTTTTATTTGTAGTTGTGGTAGGTGCTTTAGCCGTAAACTTTCTTCCATTCCGCATTGGATCGGGAGATAAAAAATATCTTGGGAAAGGCGATATTACCTTGGACATGAGCGGTTGGAAGGGCTTTTCCGGAAAATTTGATTCGATTTACCTTTCGGATGCACGGTCAGGAATTATGAAACCAGGTGCGACTATTATCTCAGACTATTGGTTCCCCGCCGGGCATCTCGATTATTATGTTGCGCGGCCGCATGGTATAAATATTCTCGCCATCGGGCCTTTACCTGACATTCATCATTATGCATGGCTGAATGCCTACCGGAAACAATTACAAAAAGGAGACGATGCGTATTTTATTTATCCATCCAATTATTATGGTCCACCAAAATCTTCTTTGAGTGGATGTTTTGAGAAGGTAGATGACAGTATTCTTTGCACCCAGTACCGCTCGGGCATACCGGTGAGGAATTTTGTGATTTACCGCATGCATGGCGCGTTGCCCGATCGCCTGCAAATTCAAAGGCCGGGGTCATTCTGAGCGAAGGCTTTTAACAGGATTCGCAATGGCAGCTTTTGCCGCCTGAAAACTGACGGTTAGCAATGCGATTAAAATGGCTGCAGAACCTGCTATGACAAAAACCCACAGACTGATATGAATGCGATAAACAAAATCCTCTAGCCAGCGGTTCATAAAGTACCAGGCAACAGGTGAGGCGATGACAAGTGAAATGATTACCAATACGACAAAGTCCTTACTTAGCATGCTCATAATATTCGTGACGGTAGCGCCGAGTACTTTTCGGATACCTATTTCCTTTGTGCGTTGTTCGGCAGTAAACAAAGCAAGACCAAATAAACCCAAAAAGGAAATAAAAATGGTAATGACCATTGCTACGCTCATCAACCAGGCTGTTTTGGTTTCCTGGTCGAATAACCACCTGATGGATTCGTTCAGAAAATTACATTGAAAGGGCTCGTCAGGATATATTTTCTTCCATTCCTTTCCAACCTGGGCAAGTATTACTTTAGCTTCGGAAGCCTGCATGCCCTTTGTAGCCAGCTTTATGGCAATGCCTTTTTCCTGCTCGGGCATATGAGCAATCACAACCGGTTTCATGGGTTCATGGAAAGAATTTTCATGAAAATCCGCAACGACGCCCACAATTGGATAGTCTTTCCCGTCCCACCAGGTGATCGATTTACCAAGTGCCTGTTCCGGCCTTCTAAAACCAAGACTCTTTGAGCAGGTTTGATTGATTACAATTTCTTTCAGACTATCGCTATGGAATAAGTTTCTTCCAGCAACTAATTTCATCTCGTAAAAAGGAATAAGGCCTTCGTTACCCGGTTGAAGGGAAACTTCCAGTTTGATATCGTCTTTTCCCTTGTATTCAATATTTCCTCCCATGTGCGGAAACCCCATCGGTGCAAAAGCTTCCAGGATAACTTTGTTCACTCCGGGTATCCGTTTAATGCTTTCCGCAAGAACATTTACCTTATCACTGTGGTCACCCCAATTCCTTGGGATAGTAACAATGGCATCTGTTTTAAATCCTTTATCACTATCCCGCATGTACCGGATTTGGTTCCCAATGATAATCGTGGCGATTATAAAAATAAGTGAGATGCAGAATTGAAAAACAATGAGTGCTTTTCTTAAATACCATTTCTCCCTTGTTCTTTTGCCTCCAATTCCTTTCAGACTTTGCACCGGCTGATAGGCTGATAAAACGATTGCTGGATAAAAACCTGCGAGTAATGATGTGAACAGGCAAACTACTGTGAGGAAAACAAGCGTTTGCAAGGTTAGACTAAATGTTACGCCCTTTGGTATATAATCGTTAAACAGGGAAAGAACAGGTTTGACCAGAAAAACAGAAAGACAAACCGCAATCAGGGTAAGAAAAAATGTTTCAGTTAAGTACTGGAAGATTAAACTTGTTCTATTGCTGCCGAGAACTTTTCTTATACCAGTTTCTTTGGCACGGCGAATAGACTGAGCGGTTGAAAGGTTTATAAAGTTAATCGCTGCCAAAATCAGGATGAAGAGTGCGGCGCCGATTAGTGCATACAAAGTAGGCAGATAAGCTTTTCTAAATTGGTTGTCGCCGTCATCCCCTCTATGAAAATCCGGAGTAAAATGCAAATCTGACAGAGGTTGAAGCCGCATGGTCAAATTCTGAAAGGGACCGGTTTGTTTTACATTTTTTTTAATGAATGCTGAAAATAGTTGGTTAACCTGGGAAACTGTAGTGGCCTTAGACAGTTTAACGAAAGCCTGCGAACGATGGGGGCTAAGGCTGGCCCAATCTTCGGTAGGGATCTGATTTTTCAGAAAGCTGTGGGTGGCTGTACTGATGGAAATGAAGTCAGTGTATCCGATATCCGAGTTTTTTCCCCGGTCTTTTATAATTCCAGATACATTAACTATTAATGAATCGTCATATACAACTGTTTTTCCGATAAATTTTTCCGGGGGCAGATCACCAAAATATTGATGAGCCCTGCTTTCAGTAAGCACTACCTTGAACGGCGCGTTAAGTGTTGCCGCATTTCCAGCAAGCCATTGGTATTTAAATATGTCAAAATAAGAGGGACCAGTTATAATACTTGCAATCCCTCCCTTTGCCAGGTTTCCGTCAAATTTCTTAGCCGGGTTACCAATGACGGGTATAATTGTTTTCCCGCCATACAGGTGATAACCTGATACAGCTTCAAATCCTGGTATTTGATTTTGGAAACCCGCCAGATCTGAAAAAGGAGAGTTTATAAATATTTTCTCGCCGTCGGATCTTTGAGCTTCACCTACTATTCTATAAATACGCTTACCATCAACCTGAAACCGGTCAAAGCTGAAATCGTAGCTTGTAATGAGAAAGATTACCAAACAGGCGCAAATTCCAAATGCGAGCCCGGTAACATTAATCAATGTGTAAATCTTGTGCCGGGTAATATTTCGCCAGGCAATTTTGAGATAGTTTTTAAGCATGGCCGTTTTTTAATAACACTTAATCAGTTTTTTCGACCAATTAGATGCCAATGATTAAGCCATTAACAATCAATTCTCTATATTTTTTGATTTTTTCCTACCGTCCGTTTTCAATACAGTTCTTGTCCGGTATTATTTGGTATTGACTCGATATGAGATAAAGGAGCGCTTTTCAAATTATTGCTTAATCATTTGTTCAATGGCGTTGCCGATAGCCTCAATAAACTCCTGTGGAAGCAGTTCGTCCTCCTTATTGGTTATTCTTTGTCTCCAATAAACTTCAGGTCCATGACCAGAACCGGAATAAACCTGAACTCTTCGGGCCGGATGAACATAGGGCACGAGAGAATAAGAAACATCATAAATCATTTTTCCGTCCAGGTTGAATGCCTTGACCTCGGCCAGATATCTGAATTTCTGATCCCTGAACCGGATAGTAAATTGATCTTTCACTCTATAAAACTACTTAATATTAAAGCGAGTTGTGCAAGCTCCCGTTACTATCTTTTGTGAACGGATGGTAAAGTAGCCGGAAGTATTTTCAAAAAGAGAAGCAGTGCTATCCAATGCGAACGACAGGGTAGTTCCCTTAAATTATCCGATCTTTATTCTCAAAACAAGGCATCTGACCCGTTTCATGAATATTATTTGGACAAGCCTGAAAATGGCTTTAACGGAATTCCGGTCCAATAAATTACGTACATTTCTTTCTCTCCTGGGCGTAACTTTTGGAATATTTTGTATCATCAGCGTGCTGGCTATGATCAGCAGTATGAAAACCGCGGTACAAACCGATATCAATTCCCTGGGAAGCAATGCAGTGATCATTGACAAATGGCAATGGGGCAATGACAATGATTTCCCCTGGTGGAAATATGAAAAAAGACCAGAAATAAAATTTGAAGAAGTTGCCGAGTTAAGAAATAGGGTACCCATTATTGACAATATCACATTTTGGACCCAGGATAATGCATCCGTGGAATATGATAATAACATTCTGTCAGGTGTTAATTATTATGGCGTAGGAGAAGACTATGCAAAAATTGAACACTTCAGTATTGGAGAAGGACGCTATCTGCAACAGGCTGATTTCGATTATGGCGTCAACGATGTAATATTGGGAAATAATATTGCCGAAAAGCTGTTTTTCAAAGTGGAAAGAGCGATAGGGAAAACCGTAAGATTGAAGGATGGCAAACCAGCTATCGTAATTGGGGTCATCCAGAAACAAGGACAGAGTATCATAGATATTTGGGCATTTGATGACTGCATTATCGTACCATTTAAATTCATGAGGCAAATGATACGCGATGACGATGCGCAGCCAAAGATCATTGTGGAAGGAAGGCAAAATGTAAGTATACCCGCGCTCAAGGAAGAACTGACCGGAGCCATGCGTTCAATCAAGAAATTGTCTCCGGGTCAGGAGGATGATTACGCCTTAAACGATATACAGACCTTGAGCCATCAGACAGATAACATTTTCTCTAATCTAAATAAAGCTGGATGGGCAATCGCTGCACTATCCCTTATAGTAGGTATGTTTGGTGTAGCCAATATTATGTTTGTAACTGTTCGCGAACGAACAGGGCAGATCGGATTAAAAAAAGCGCTTGGCGCGAAGAAAAGCACGATCCTCTCCGAGTTCTTACTAGAGTCTTCCTTTCTGTGTATAATTGGAGGGATGATCGGACTCCTGGGCGTTTTCATTCTGGCGGGAATATTTTCTTCCTTATGGAGTTTTAAGGTATTTGTCCCGATGGATATCATCGGACTTGCCATAGGCATCTGCCTTTTTGTTGGCATCATTGCCGGCATTATCCCCGCGGTGACCGCCGCAAACCTCGATCCGGTAGTTGCTATCCGAGCTACAACCTGATGAATTTATTTTTTTGTAGCCGCAAGACTTACGATTTTCATTCCGTCTTCAATTGCCTTTATTATATTAGCACTTTTGCTGGTCAGTTGATGCCTTTCCGTAATCCAGCCCGTCTCGTTATGGGTCAGCCATGTTTTCCCGTTTTCATCTTCCCATGCCAATGCCTTTACGGGCAAATCTATTCCGGAAGTTTGAATGTCCTGCATTAAAAAGGTACCGGCTTTGGGATTCCCAAAGATGATCAATTCTGTAGGCCTGAGCTGAAGCCCCACCTGTTCTGCATTCGCTGCATGGTCAATGCGCGCAAATACAGTCATGCCTTTTGATTCGACTATGGCAGCAAGCCGGTCTATCGTTTCTTTTGCCCGGAATTCACTTTGAATGGTTATTAATCCGTTCATGGTTTGAAATTTTTCAACCTAAAGTTACCTGAAAGGCATAGGTTGGGCGCCACTACGATTGGGCCATTCCTTCATATTTATTTGATATGAGAAAATTCTGCCCGAAGGCCCAAACTGAGCAAGAAGAGAATTTTTTTGTGGAGGATAAGGGACAGAGGGGCCCGGAAAGAAAATCTAATTAGATTTTTCAGCCTGGGAAATTGCCTTATTTAATGCATCGGAGGTAATGGGTTTTGTAAGAAAATGGAATGCCCCCAGTGAAATGGCTTTATCTATAATGGCCCTTGAAGAACTGCCCGTGATAAAGATAACCTGTTTATCACTCAGGGTTGTTTTATTATTTTCCAGAAAGTTCAATCCCAGACCGTCCGGTAAATTTTGATCAAGCAAAACAATCGCCGGGTCATAGTTAGAAAGTACCCGGGTTGCAATTTGAATCGTGGGGGCACAAATCACCTCGTATCCTGATTTATGCAGGATCCTCATGACAATTTCACAGAAGTCCTCTTCGTCGTCCACCAAAAGAACCCGTTTGTTTGGGTTGGATTCCATACTTAGATTTTGAAAGGCCTGAACTTTAATTTCTTGAACGATATGCCTTAAAAAATGATGCCAGGGATTGTCGCGAACCGCCGCCTGCGATTGTTCCGCCATCAAAACTTTTATCATCGGCAGTAACGGTATGTGCGGTAATATCATTATTCATCCACGTAACCGTTGTTGAAGATCTAACCTTTTCCTCATGTATTCTTAACCCCCTCAAATCTATCTATACATTCACCCAAAACCTGAATCAAATCATGGGGCCAAACAGGTTCATCATGTTGAATATTCTGGACCCATATCATTTTATTATCCCTGGTTTGCATTCCGGCGCGTAAAATGATGGCCGAGTGCTCGTAGAAAAATACCTTGTACCAACCATACCCCTTGTCCGTTGGAGCAAAATTCCCCTGACATTCTTTTTCATGGTAGATATAAGTGAAGGGTGTCATCAGGAACCATTTTCAGATTCTTTAATTGCAATTTCAATTTGAGGCAGCGCATCCACAAGCCAGGAAGGTAAATTTGTTTTTTCCACGGTCCATTCGGTAGCCACTTGTTCAAAGACGATGTAATACCGGTTATCACGCTCGTCCGGTACATCTACATTAAATATAGCCCCGGCCGTTCCCTGGCTTTTTCGAAAGTTGAATTCCCGTAACCGTCCTCCGGCTTTGATCAGTTTAGTAAACTGCACATTTTTCTTGACCTCCATAGCGCAAAGTTACCATACCAAGCTGAACTTAAATATCAAAAATCGCGAAGCCTGGTGGGCAGGGGATCAACACCCGCGATACCCGTATAAAGACGGTATTTTTAGAAAAACTGAATATTAATTTGAAAAGCTCCTCAGGGATTCGAATCTTTGCATGTCAAACGAGCCGCTCCTACTTATATTTCTGTTCTTTCTCCGTCTTTCCCGTACCCCTATTTTTTCCCACAATATCCCTTGCAAATAGGATGAATCTCTGTTCATACTCCATGTAAACGATAATTAAGAAATTGATTGCTGCTTGAAATGTCATGCAATCAAGGCTTAGCGTCATTAACCCCTTTTGATTAATAATCCCTAAACACGCAGATTATGAAAAAGTATTTTTTTCTCCTGGCTGCTTTGTGGCTAAGAAGTTTTGCCGGATTCACCCAAAGCATAGCAATCAATGATGATGGTTCTTTAGCCAATCCTCACGCGATCGTGGATATCAAATCTTCAACCAAAGGCGTATTGATTCCGCGTATGAATACCGCAGCTCGTCAAGCGATCCCAAATACGAAGGGCCTGCTAGTATACGATACTGATAACAATTTATTCTGGTATAATGACGGCACTGGCTGGCAAAGCTTTTTTACCGCCGACCTGTTTAGTAAGAATGGTGAGGCCTGGTTATTAAAAGGTAATGATAGTACCAGGATAGGAGTCAATTTCATAGGAACCAGGGATAATGTGCCGATTGATTTCAGGGTGAATAATCAACCAGCTGGTCGGATCGATCCCGTAAGAGGCAGTACGTATTGGGGTTACCTGGCAGAAAACATCGATAGTACCGGAGAAAACACTATCGAGGGTTTTAATGAAGAAGGAATTACTGCAATCGGTTATAAGGCTTTGTATTCCAATCTAACAGGTGGAAACACGGCAGTTGGAGCTTTAGCCCTTTCATCAAATCTTTTTGGAAAAGAAAACGCTGCGTTAGGATATGGGGCCCTTTCAGGAAACACCAATGGAATTGACAACGTAGCGCTAGGATGGGGAACGTTAGGACAAAATACAATGGGATCTTTTAATACAGCGAGTGGATATCTTTCGCTATGGCAAAATTCTACTGGTAATACTAATACAGCATATGGAAGTCAATCTCTTTTTTCCAATAGCACGGGTAGCTATAATACCGGGATAGGCCTGGGTGCTCTTGGGGGTAATTTTACAGGAAATCAACTCACGGCTTTAGGTGCTGGGGCAGGTGCTATTGATGGCCTTAACAATTCAACCGCCATAGGATCTAGCGCAACAGTTGATGCATCCAACAAAGTTCGCATCGGCGATACCAGAATTACAATCATCGAAGGCCAGGTTCCATTTACAAACCCTTCTGATGGCCGCTTTAAATTCAATATTCAGGAAAATGTAAAAGGCCTTGATTTTATTTTGAAGTTAAGACCCGTAACCTATCAGTATGATGTAAAAAAACAGGCCGATTTTACCCGTGGCGTTATCAAACCCGATCAGCTAAGTACCTATATAACATCGGCCGCAAATGACGAAGCCACCCAAATGATAAGAACAGGCTTTATCGCGCAGGAAGTGGAACAGGCTGCAAAAACCTCCGGTTTTAATTTTGACGGTGTGAAAGCACCCAAAACCGAAAAGGAATACTACAGCCTTAGTTATTCCAGTTTTGTAGTCCCTCTGGTAAAAGCGGTGCAGGAGCAACAAGAGATCATACAAGCGCAAAATCTGCGAATCAGCAATCTCGAACAGGAAATTGCCGATATAAAAAAGTTGGTTCAGGCATCACATTAATCATCACGACCTAAAGACTTCAAATATGAAACCTTCTATCTATAAAATTTTCATCATCCTGCTGATTCCAGTCTGCCTGCCGGGATTTGCGCAGGCACAGGGTATTCGCCTCTCCGATGGCGTCCACCTCGTCATGCAGGGTTCACCTTCCCTGGTATTGAATAATGCAGGAATTATTAATAACGGGAACATGGTCACGGATAGCGGTACCGTCGTATTCACCGGCGACGGCTCAACCGGAACTTCGGCCATCGGTGGCAACCAGCCCATCAGCTTTG
>PLEB01000003.1 GCA_003136915.1 Chitinophagaceae bacterium | reverse complement strand
GCGATGCACTCAGGGAAGCAGAGTCAAATGTTCGTCCCACTATGGTTATCGTTAGATCCTGGGAGGCTGCAATGCATGATCCATCACAACCATCAGGACCATCGCACTTCCTATAGAAATAAAAACTAAATGGAATATTTTGGGGGGGACCGCAAGCAGGTGTTGGTAAACATCCAGCCACGCTGGCCCCGTTATTCAATATTATGCTTTGATTTGGAAAATTCTCCGGTCCGGCACCAGAATCAGTGCCTACATACATTTGAGAGGTACATACGCCATTTATTGCAAAATTGAAAGCTCCGTCCACGCCAACACATGGAGCATTTGCAGTAAATTCAAACGAAAACATGGCATCAGTAAGAATCGCCCCGGCCGGTGCGGGCACCATAAAATCGTATTCGCAAGCAGTATCCAGGCTGCAATCCTGATTCGAGTGCGATCCGGTAATCATGTTCTCCTTCAGCTTCCCCATGTCCTGCACCAGGGGATCTATTACTACATCGCCAATTTTAAACTGAGCATTTAGGAAATCGCTATTGATGGCGAGTGTCAATTTGTTATGGTCAAGATAATACGGAATGAATTGGTGGCTTGAAGATGGATTTTCCTTCTGGTACATGACCCCTTCTTTTATGTGAAAAACGGTGCTTGCACTCGCACGGAAATCAGCAGAAGAGACTAAACCATTTCCAGGGAGTCCGTTTGAGAAAGTGAAATTGCCGGGATGCCCGCCCAAAAAAGAATCCCTGAATAGCAGTGTTTTATAGCCGGGAAATTTGTTGGCATGTACTATAAAATTGGTTTTGATAGAACCTCTCGACACTTTCATTTCTGCGTCGATNNCCGGGAAAAATATTTTTAATAGCGATTCCATCATCACCTGCTGTATAATGCGTCCAATCAGCGGCGGCTAATAAAGTTTCAGTGCTCCCATTCTCTCCATACAATTTCCAATCATTGAAATAAGTTTTACCATCAGGAGTAATGATATACGATGATTTTCTTTTAATATCAAAACCCAACGGATCTTCCTGGTTCGATGCTTCATACACTAATTGCCCTTTTGGAATAAGCCTGGAGTCAACTGTAATCCATTGTCCGTTCTTTTTAAAGTGCATGGGGCCTGATGACTTCTGAACATAACAAATCGAGGGAGTGTCTTTATTAATGTAGAATTTGGAATCAACCGTTCTTTTTTCAAAAAGTTCAATCGCCTTATTATTGGGACTGTATTGATCAGTAAAATTTGCGTCGGGATGGCGCAGGAAAGCCTTATTTTTTGCCATCCATAATTTTCCACGGTCTGTATATTTTCTTGTGAAGCTGGAAAAGTTATTTTCTTTAACTGACATCTGGCTGTGGCCTTTCTGGGCGCGTAAGGCAGAACCATTTAAAAGTGCGATAAACTCTACCAATAGAAATACCATTATGAAAGAACCTTTCATTTGAATCGCGATCTTTTTGATAGGTAGAGTCGTCAAATGAGACCAGGGTTTAGTCGCTAAAAATAATTGGTCACTAAGAATTGGATTTCTGATTCAATTTCAGAAAGAATATAGAGAAGATGGAATTGGATTTTTATTCCTTCCAGGTCATAAATCTTTTCATAGCAGAAATAATTTATTGCACTGGAAAAGTATCTATTAATTTTTAAAGGGACAGCCTTAAAGGTATTGAGGTTTTTTTACCCCAATTAAAAAGAGCCGATGTTACTTATTGTTCGGATGTAATGTATTGATCAGTCAGCCTTTACATCATTTTTTTCTGCCCATTTGTCAGCCTATAAGAAATTGCACAACTATCAGGCCAGGAACGATTTCCATAAAAATATCTGCGCGTATTGCTGCAAAGATAAATGATTCGCCCTGGGGATTAATGATTTATTACTGTACTAAAACCGTATTGGGCGCCATTTTTAAATTGGGGAAAACATATTTTCCGTTCGAAGGATCAATATAGTATCCGCTGAATCCTGGATCAAAAAGAGAAGAAGGATTTTTGAATGCGCGGATAAACCGGTTAAAAGTTCCAACAGTTATATAATAGGGTCCGGTTGTCTGGTTGATACCGCCCAGCTCGGATTTATAATAAGTAAAACTATAAGCACCGTATCCGTCGGGCGTGATAAATTCCGACAATGGAGAAAGAGTAGTATTCTCCAGGCTGGGATGTGGATCACTTCCAATAAAAAGCGCGAAATTATTCTGGTACTGCGTGTAGCTGAGAGAGGAGGTATCCAGGTAAATCGTTAGGATAATATACACATAAGTTGAATTCAAGCTGATACTATCAATGGTCGTCTTTACCGGGTTCTGCAAAACATACACTTCAGGTACTACGGTATTCAGATTGCTTCCGGGTGAATGAGATATCCCGAATACTTTCATAGTTCCGAAATTTGCTTTCTCGTAAGTCAGGTTATAGGTTCCCGAAGGCAAGCCATGAAAAAAATAATTTCCGGAATGATCGCTGCTGGTGGAAACTGTGGTTCCCCCCAGCTGAAGTGAAATATTTACACCGCTGGAATCGCTGAGGGGCCAGGAAAATTCATCATAGGTCGCAAGATTACCATTCAGTGTTCCGGTGTCCAGCGAACCTCCATCCACACCATTATTGCCAGCTGGTCCTGCTGGACCTGCCACTCCAGTTTCTTTTTTACATGCATAACAAAACAGCAGGATGGAAATGAAGCAAAGAAATGTTTTTGACATAAGGGTTAATTAGTCCAGATAAAATAATTGGATAAGGAATCACCTGTATAGGGATAAGATATCGTCTGATAGCTATTCGTATCGAACCAGGAAGTATATAGGGAATAGGGCGGAACAATATAAGATTTCATGAAAACGGTATCTCCCGGATGGAAGCGCGTATTGTTGATATTCGTTCCCGAAAAAAATATCTGCGATTCAAACTGGTTGGCTCCTTCATTATGGGTATATGTATTGTATAGATATAAATAGTCATTCTTATTCAGGTTTCGGGAAGAAGAAAAATAAACATCCATATAACGCATAGTTGCATTCGTAATCGGCGGATCGCTGAGGAATGTATGCATATCTATATATTTTGTCAGATTATCGAAGGGGCTCAACAGCAGCTGCATATTCTGGCTGATGATCTGTGTGGTTTGCGTTCCATCTATCTGAACAATTTTAATAAACTGATCCTCGTTCCCTCCACTGTGATTCACATTTATACCAATGGAATCGTATCCATTCTTATTAAACATGAGGCGATAGGTACCGGATTTCAGCCCGGGCAACAGAAACTTTCCCATTTTATCTGACAGCACGCTGATGACAGAATCGCCCATGACGGTTGAAATCCTTACTGAATCAAGCGTTGTATCAGTAACCGTAAACTGGTTTACCAGGAGGACAAACCCTGATATGCCACTGCGATTATCAGTTACTGATTGTCCGGCATTGCCCGTCGGCCCAGCCGGTCCGGTTGTTCCTTCAGCCGTTTTTGTGCAGGAATACATAGAAATGATCGTAAGAATAGTAAGGGCTGCAAATAAGCGATACACGGACATTAATAATTTTTTAGGTTGTTGTACACTTTCACCTCGTTGCTCAGGTTGCCGGCAGCCGGGTAAACTTTATTGCCGGCGGAATCGGTGTAAGTGAATATTTTAGGATTATCGATAGCCACGGAAATATAAACGTCATTCGTATTGTTGAACTGATCAGTGTACTCAGTCATATCCACATCGAAGGGACTGTAGACCATTGTGGAATCGGCCTGCTGGTAAAAAACTGCGCGATAAGTATAGTCGTTGCTCTGGTTTCCTACGCCAGGGGCATGACTGAAATACATGATCACCTGTGTGTAGGGAAGCGTCTGGGGATGCGTCAGCGAGATGGTCATCACCATATAATGCGACCCATTCTCTGTGGCTGTATCCACTTTAAGGTTTTTGATGTCGAACCAGGAAGATTCTTTCTTACCCAGTTCGATGAGGCCGCTTTGGCTGGCATTCTCTCCTCCTGTATGCTGAAAGTGAATCAACTTCATCGAGCCATATCCAGGCTTCGAGAAACTCAGGTTGTAAATACCGGATGAAAGCACCGGCGACGTAAAAGAGCCATCGGCAGTGGAGGTAACGGAGATCTGCGGGGAAGTATTTTCAAATAGAATGGTTGCCCCACTGTTATCAGTCATTGCTGCTCCCAGTGTGTCGAACAATGCAACTTTTCCGAAAACCGTACCCGAGATTGTGGAATCTCCGTTAGTGCCGTTGGGTCCCGGAGGACCAGAAGGACCTTCAACATATGTCTTCTTACAGGAGTATACAAGACTTGC
>PLEB01000361.1 GCA_003136915.1 Chitinophagaceae bacterium | reverse complement strand
GTTACATGAAAGGAATTATTCTGGCCGGCGGATCAGGCACACGTTTGCATCCGATCACTTTTGCGATCAGCAAACAGATTATGCCTGTTTACGATAAGCCAATGATCTATTATCCGCTTTCGACCTTAATGATGGCCGGGATTCGTGAAATCCTGATTATTTCAACTCCGCACGACCTACCGCTTTTCATTAAATTATTCGGAGACGGCGCACAGCTCGGCCTTAAGATCAGCTATGCTGAGCAGGCCCAGCCGAATGGACTCGCACAGGCTTTTGTGATCGGCAGGGATTTTATCGGGAAAGACAGCGTGGCGCTGGTACTGGGTGACAATATCTTTTACGGTTCGGGATTGGGCGATCAGCTTATCTCCAATACGAATCCCGATGGAGGTATCGTTTATGCCTATCACGTGAGTGATCCCGGGCGTTATGGTGTGGTTGAATTCGATTCAAAAATGAATGCCGTTTCTATAGAAGAGAAACCTTCAAATCCTAAAAGCAACTATGCTGTTCCGGGTTTATATTTTTATGATAATGCAGTCATTGAAATCGCAGCTCACCTGAAACCAAGCCCCCGCGGCGAATATGAGATCACAGATGTGAATAAGGAATATTTAAACAGAGGCAAACTGAAAGTATCCATTTTGGATCGCGGAACGGCTTGGCTTGACACCGGGACTTTTGACTCCCTGATGCAGGCAACCCAGTTTGTTCAGGTTATTGAACAAAGGCAGGGCATCAAGATCGCCTGCATCGAAGAGATCGCTTACAGGAAAAAGTTTATTACAAAGGAACAGTTAAAAGCTATTGCACAACCCCTGCTTAAAAGCGGATACGGGCAATACCTGCTGGATCTGATCAACACCTAATTTTGAGGAACAATCTATGAAGAAAATACTTGTTACCGGCGGATGCGGATATATCGGATCCCATACCCTCATCGATCTGATAGAAAATGGATTTGACGTTATCTCGGTTGATAATAATTCGCGTTCTCATCCACGCATCTTCGAAGGTGTGCAGAAGATAACCGGAAAAAAGATCAAGAATTATAAAGTTGACCTCTGCAATTTCGACGACAGTTTTGCGATCTTTCACGAAAACCCCGATATCTCCGGCATAATCCATTTCGCGGCATATAAATCTGTCGCAGAATCCGTGGCCAATCCACTGATGTATTTTGAGAATAACCTGATGTCGCTCGTCAACCTGCTAAAATGCGTTCAGGAATTCAGCATCCCATATTTTGTATTTTCTTCTTCCTGCACGTTTACGGGAACCCGGCCGAAATACCAGTTTCGGAAACCACGCCTCCCCGCCCAGCAGAATCTCCTTATGGATATACAAAACAAATGGGAGAACAGATAATTAACGAATTCGCGAAATCTGTGGATCTGCATGCTATCCTGCTCAGGTATTTCAATCCGGTAGGAGCCCATCCATCGGGATTTATAGGAGAACTTCCAATCGGCACCCCTTCCAACCTCGTACCTGTCATCACCCAAACGGCAGCAGGTAAATTGCCGGAGATGCAGGTTTGGGGAGATGACTACCCGACGCGCGACGGATCCTGTATCCGCGATTATATCCACGTTTGTGATATCGCCCATGCACATACACTTTCTCTTCAATACCTTATTGCAGGAAAAGAAACCAAAAAATGCGGCGTATTTAACCTGGGCAGCGGAACCGGCGTTACCGTGCTGGAAGCCATCCGGGCCTTTGAAAAGGTGAGCGGAGTAGCCCTGAATTATAGAATAGGTCCGCGCCGGCCTGGCGATGTGATCGCCATTTATGCCAACAATGATCTTGCCCGAAAAGAGCTGGGCTGGAACCCAAAATATTCCCTGGAAGACATGCTTGCAACCGCCTGGCGCTGGGAACAGAAAATTAAGATGGACGAGACTTTCTATAACAGTAAATTTTCTGAGTTAAATTGAGCCCCGGTTGAATAAGTGCCCCTGCCATGAAAAAGCCGTTGCCCGGAAAAATAAATAATCAATAATTCCGTACATATAAAAGTCTAACCTGATCTAACCTAATGGCGGACCAAAATACGGATAACGAAATATTGGCCTTGTTCCGCGAGCCGGCGACAAAAGAAAAAGCATTTAATATGCTGGTTAAGAAGTTCCAGGAACGGCTTTACTGGCATATCCGGCGGATGGTGGTTGACCATGATGATGCCAATGATGTGATGCAGAATGTTTTCATCCGGGTCTGGAATGCGCTGGCCAATTTCAGGGAAGACGCCCAGCTTTATACCTGGCTATACAGGATTGCAACCAATGAATGCCTGACCTTTCTGGAACAACAGAAAAAGAAGGCCACTATTTCCATAAATGATTTGGAAAGCGGATTGAGCAATAAGATCAGGGCAGATAAAGATTTTGACTCCAATAAATTAGAATGGAAATTACAGTTAGCAATACAACAACTCCCTGATAAACAGCGAGTTGTGTTTACACTTCGGTATTATGATGAGATGCCTTACGAGGAAATGAGCCAGGTATTGGAAACATCGGCAGGGGCTTTAAAAGCATCTTATCATCATGCGGTGAAGAAAATTGAGGATTTTATTCTAAATCATTAAACCTTAGAGATCAAAACAGGTCATAATTACGCCCATGGAACCGTTAAATGAAATAGAAGCTGAGTTATCCGGGATCTCACCGGTCCTGGGTAAAAGCAGAACTACGGTTCTGCCTTATACCGTTCCTGCAGGTTACTTCGAACATTTCGCTGAAAATCTCCTGCAAAGAATCCGGATGACGGAGCATGAAGATCCGCGTACCGAGCTCAGTACGCTTTCCCCTTTACTTGCGGGCCTTGACCGGAAATCTCCTTACCAGATTCCTGCTGATTATTTTAATGAATTCAGTAGCGATACCGCTTCTTTCCGGCATACGGAACCAAAGCTCATCCGTATGCGTTCCACCAGACGCGTGATGAAATATGCCATTGCTGCTATGGTGACCGGCCTGATTGCAACCGCAGCCTTCTTTACTTTTAATCATTCGGGGACAGACCCCTTACAGGAGTTGGTGAATGTAAGCAGTCAGGATATGGCCACTTACCTGGATAATCATGACGTACATTGGGTGCCAGGCACAGCCGTTCAGGATGCTTCTGCTGAATTCAATGATAATGATATCAGTGATCTGCTCAGCAACGTATCCGATTCAGAGTTGGAGCAGTATCTTCCGGAATTACCTGAACAAAAACAGGCTACAAACTAAATAGAGCATGAAGAGATTTTTACTGTATACTTTTTTTATTTTGGCAGCAGGCACCATCCAGGCACAGAATGGTTACCGCCTGGAGGCCCTTAAGATCGCGTACGTCACTAAAAAAATGGACCTCAATCCCGATGAAGCCCAGCGTTTCTGGCCCCTCTACAACCAATATACCGCTGAACTCCGCCAGGCCCGGCAATATGCGCAAAGAAGCAATCAGAATGAGATTGACCTGGACGAGGCCCTGCTGAATATCCGGAAAAAATACAATAGCCTGTTCATGCGGGTCCTTCCCGCCGAAAAGGTCAATATCTTCTTCCGATCGGAAAAAGAATTCGGCGCTTTCGTCCAAAAAGAAATGGAACGACGGGATATCCGGGCCCAGCGGCGCAACGATAACAAACAATAGACCCTTAGATTTCCCGAGTTTACCGATTTATTTAAGCTAAAAAAGCTTCTATACCGATATTTGAAGTTGGTGTTTTTCATAGGTTAGCAACGGCCGGCTCTTTCAAGAGCGGGCCTTTTTATTTTGCACAGCTCCTGAATGAACGGTAATGAAAACCGGATGGATGAAAAGAATTTTTGATTTTTCGATTTTCAATTCATTTCATCCCGCATATTTGCAAAGCAGATCACAGAAAAAAATACTGGCTTCATTGTTTAGAAAGGCTTCAACATGTAAATCAGCTTACGCTGATTTTATTCCAACATCCAAATAAAAAACAACCCACATGATGAAAAGGATTTACTCTTTTATTTTAGCGCTGTTTGTCTGGATTAGTATTGTTCAAGCTCAGGATACAGTACAGCATATTATTGCGGGCAGGGTAAACCGGCCCGATCAGTTAAAGAAGCCTTATGTGATCCTGATCTCAGCAGATGGTTTTCGTTATGATCTGGCAGATAAGTATCAGGCAAAAAATCTGCTGCGCTTGCGTAAAGCCGGCGTTAAAGCGGATTACATGCAATCCTGTTTTCCTTCCCTGACCTTTCCTAACCACTATTCCATTATAACGGGTCTTTATCCNNTATTCCCTCAGTAAAAGATCTGCCGTACGCGACAGCTCCTGGTATGGCGGCACGCCGCTTTGGGTATTGGCAGAAAAACAAGGAATGCTCACGGCAGATTTTTATTGGGTCGGATCGGAAGCTGCGATCCAGGGAACAAGATCCACCTATAGTTATGATTTTAATAACCTGATCCCGATGGACACCCGGATCAGGATTGTCAGGAATTGGCTTGAACTGCCGGAAGAAAAAAGGCCCCATTTCATCACATTCTACATACCTGATGTTGACCACCAGGAGCATCTCCATACTGTCGATTCAAAAGAAACTGAAAATGCCGTTCACTATGTGGATGAAAGCATTGGTAAACTTGTGCGGTCGGTTGACTCCCTGCATTTGCCAGTGAACTTTATTTTCTTATCTGATCATGGCATGACAACCATCGATACAGTTAACACGATTGGCTTGCCGGCAGCATTGGACACGAACCAATTCAGAATATATAATTCTCTTGCCCTTGCTCACCTATATGCCTACCATCACCAGGATGTTCTTGCCACCGAGATTGCGTTGAAAGCCCAGGCGGTGGATTATGATGTTTACCTGCCTGACGAATTACCTGCTGCCTGGCATTACAGCAAGGCAGACGATGTTTACAACCGCGTCGGTGATATCATTTTGATAAGCCATCCTCCCAAGGTTTTTAATTTTAACAAGCGCCACCTTAATCCCGGTGAGCACGGATTTGATCCTGCCCTTCCCGAAATGCATGCTACTTTTTACGCCTGGGGCCCCGCTTTCAAAAACAATTATACCATTCCCGGATTTGAAAATATTCATGTTTATCCCCTGATCGCAAATATCCTCGGCCTCCCATACGATAATCAAATCGACGGAAGGCTGAAGGTGTTGAGGAAGGTGATGAAGTAATGTGCTAATTTGCTAATGTGTAAATGTGAGGCAAATATGAAAATGTGCTAATGTGCTAATGTGGAAATGTGAGAGTAACGCATTTGCCTTTTCATTTACACATTAGCACATTAGCACATTAGCACATTTTTCAACCTTCCCTCTCATTAGGGTGATAAACCGGCGTCTTAATATCATGATAAAAAAGAAAGCTCCAATTCTCCTGTCGTCCTTTTTCCCACCATTGCTGACGAAGTTCCATACATTTTCTTCCGTCATAATCGTATTTGGCGACGAAGCGGTTCCTCATCTTGTTTAACTGCGGCGCCACATCTCCCCCAAAGAAAAGATGCTGTCCGTCTTCCTCCATATGAAATACCTGGTGAAAGGGACAATGCCCGCCGGTAAGTTCATACCGTATATATCCATCAATGCTGCCGTCGCCCTCCAGTTTCACCAGGTTCGAAAATGAATTAATAAAAGCAAACGATTCCGGTTCATAACTTGGATATCCTTTTTCAAAAGCATACGCCAGTTCGCGTTGCTGTATATAATATTTTGCCTGCGGAAAGGCGGCAACCCGCGTACCGTCAGAAAGATTCCTGCCCATCCCGCCAATATGGTCTTTATGTAAATGACTCATCAGCACCTTCGTGACCGAGCCGGGATCGATACCAGCTGTTTTCATTAGCTGATGCAACTGCAGTTCTCCATTTTTCTCAAATCCCAGACCGGTATCCAGTAGTAATATGTCGTTCCGGGCAACCACAACAAAGGGCTGTATCTCAACCAGCAAACTCCCCACTGACCTTTGCTGAAGATCATCCTCAACCAGGTTTATTGGAATAAATTCTTTTGTCTTATCTACAGTAAACGCGCCCTCGGACAAGGGTATTATTTTCATGCTATAAATTTACACTAATGGTAGATGGTATATGGTGGATGGTGGATGGACTTTAGTTCCGAATTCGCACCTGAAATCCATCCACCATCCACCATATACCAT
>PLEB01000368.1 GCA_003136915.1 Chitinophagaceae bacterium | reverse complement strand
CCCTCCAAATGGGTTGCCAGGAAATACGGTACGAAGGACAAAAGGAAACTGGTGCTCACATTCGACGACGGCCCTGATCCGGTTTATACTCCCCAGATTCTGGATATTCTCAGCCGCGAAAAAGTGCCTGCCGCTTTTTTCCTGGTGGGCATCAATGCGGAAAACAATATTCCCATTGTAAAACGAATTTACAATGAGGGGCACGAAATCGGCAATCACACTTTCACCCACCCGAATATTGCGAAAGTAAGCCGAAAACGTGCCGTCATTGAAATGGATGCCACGCGATTGCTTATAGAATGCATAACGGGACATTCTACTATTTTATTCAGGGCTCCGTACAATGCAGATTTTGAACCGCAAAAAGCGGAAGAGCTGATTCCAGTGGCCATAGCTCGACAGAAAAATTATCTCGACATTGGCGAGTCCATTGACCCGCTCGACTGGGAGCCGGGAACGTCCGCAGATTCGATCGTAGCCAGGGTCATCCGGGGTAAGGAAGAAATGACGAGGCAAAACCTGAGCGGAAATATTATCCTTTTGCACGACGCAGGAGGAGACAGTCGCGCTGCAACAGTAGAAGCTCTGCCGCGGATCATACATTACTTTAAAGGAAAGGGATATACTTTTACTACAATCGCCGATTTGCTGGGTAAGAAGAAAGAAGACCTAATGCCACCTGTTCCAAGAGGCAGCGGGTATTACCTGCTTCAGTTAAATTATCTGGTTGCCGTGTTTGCATATCTGGGCAGCCATTTCCTCGCTTCTCTTTTCATTCTTTTTATTATCCTTTCGTTATTGCGCATTCTGTTCATGGCGGTTATGGCCAGCAAACAGCATCGTTGGGAAAAAGAGTTCAGCCTGCGGCCTTTCTGGTCGCCTGAAGGTGTCGGCGCGCCCTTGGTCAGCGTCCTCGTGCCGGCCTTTAATGAGGAAGTAAACGCAGTAAGCTCGGTACAGAATTTATTAAAATCCGACTATCCCCATTTTGAAATTATTTTTGTAGATGACGGAAGCCGGGATGATACTTACAGAAAGGTTATGCAGGCTTTCAAACACAATTCCCGGGTGCGGGTTTTCACAAAACCCAATGGCGGCAAGGCTTCCGCGCTGAATTTTGGCATGCAGCAATCTTCCGCGGAGCTAATGATATGTATTGATGCGGATACCAAATTATTGCCTGATGCCATTTCCAAACTGATCATGCATTTCGTAAATGTGAAATATCCCGGCGGGAAAAAAGTAGGCGCCGTGGCGGGAAATGTGAAAGTCGGCAATCGAGTGAATCTGCTTACCCGCTGGCAGTCCATTGAATACATCAGCAGTCAGAACTTCGACAGAAAAGCATTTGCTTATGTCAATGCCATCACGGTTGTGCCCGGCGCGATAGGCGCTTTCCGCAAATCGGCGATCGAAGAAGCCGGGGGCTTTACTTCCGATACCCTCGCGGAAGATTGCGATCTCACTATCCGCCTGCTGCGCTGTGATTACCTGGTACAAAATGAAGCAGATGCAATTGCAATGACCGAATCGCCCGAAACCCTGAAAATGTTCATCAAGCAACGCTTTCGGTGGAGTTTTGGCGTCATGCAGACCTTCTGGAAGAACAGGGACATGCTATTCAGCACAAGCAATAAATCCTTAGGCTGGATTGCGCTTCCTAATATTCTCATTTTCCAATATATCATTCCCGCCATTATACCCCTGGCAGATTTTTTTATGGTGGTTGGATTGCTTACCGGTAATGCCACGCGGATTGCAACCTACTATCTGATCTTCATGCTGGTGGATGTGGCCGTTGCAGTTTTGGCTTTCAGCTTCGAGAAAGAAAACATGATAAAACTGCTTTGGCTCATACCTCAAAGACTGGTCTGGCGCTGGCTGATGTGGTACGTGCTATTCAAATCAGCCCGCAGGGCAATCAAGGGGGAATTACAAAACTGGGGCGTGCTCAAACGGACAGGGAACGTAAAGGAAATTCACTTGGCTGTAGAACGTTGACCGTTTAAAGCTGACGGTTGTGACGTTGCCATTGTGAATTATCAACCAAATGCGGTTTTTGCATTAATTTCGGGCTTCCTTAAAAATTATCCAGTTTTATGGCTGAAGTCATTTTAATGCCGCGGCTGAGTGATACCATGACGGAAGGTGTGATTGCCGCCTGGCATAAAAAAGTAGGTGATACCGTGAAAAAAGGAGAATTGCTGGCTGAAGTGGAAACAGACAAGGCGACCATGGATCTTGAGAGTTATAAAGACGGCACCCTTCTTTTTACCGGTACGGATAAAGGGGGAAAGATCCAGGTGAATGATCTGCTCGCCATTATCGGTAAACCCGGCGAAGACATCAGTTCACTTGTTAAAAAAGGCGGATCGCCAGCACCTGCTCAGGCAGCTCCGAAACCTGCAGAAAAGCCGGCCGCTGAACCGGTAAAAAATGCTTCTGCGGCTGCGCCTGAAAACCAGGCCCGCCCGCAAGACCTTTCCGGCATGCAGGAAGTGATCCTAATGCCGCGCCTGAGTGATACCATGACGGAAGGTGTGATTGCCGAATGGCATAAAAAAGTGGGTGACAATGTAAAAAAAGGGGACATCCTCGCGGATATAGAAACGGATAAGGCTACTATGGAACTTGAAAGTTATAAGGAAGGAAAACTATTATATACCGGTGCAGAAAAGGGCCAGAAGATTGCGGTTAATGATCTCCTCGCCATCATCGGAGAGGAAGGAAAAGTTAATGTGCAACAAATCGTTGACGATTCAAAAAATAAGGGGAAAGCAGCGCCGGCGGCACAAAAACAACAGGCGCCGCAGGCACAACCCCAGTCAGCGCCTGTTGCTGCTACTGCGACCCTTGTTGAACACAATCAATCTTCTGCAAATGGTGACGGAAGAATAAAGGCATCGCCCCTTGCAAAAAAAATGGCTTCAGACAAAGGAATTGATTTATCCAGACTTCATGGCAGTGGCGACAATGGACGCATCGTGAAAAAAGATGTGTCTGAATACCAACCCACAGAAGCGCCCGCATCCGCTGATACGTCCCGTTCAGCAGCTGGCGCAAATATTCCTGCAGGCCAGGTAAGCTTTGAAGATGTTCCGGTTTCCCAGATGCGCAAAGTGATTGCCAAACGATTGGTAGAAAGCAAATTCACGGCTCCGCATTTTTATCTCAACATGTCGGTCGACATGGACAAAGCTGTTGAAAGCAGGGCCAAACTCAATGAAGGCTCACCAGTAAAAATATCATTCAATGATATCGTGCTGAAAGCCGTTGCCGTTACACTCAAAAAACATCCTGCGGTCAATAGCAGTTGGCTGGGCGATAAGATCCGTATCAATCACCATGTGAATATCGGTGTGGCCGTAGCAGTGGAAGACGGAGCTGGTTCCTGTGGTACGTTTTGCGGACTCTAAATCCTTGTCGCAGATCGCCGGAGAAGTAAAAGACTTTGCCCAGAAAGCAAAAAATAAAAAACTTCAGCCTTCTGATTGGGAAGGAAGCACTTTTACTATTTCCAATCTCGGCATGTTTGGCATAGATGAATTTACTGCGATCATCAACCCGCCGGATGCTTGTATCCTGGCCATTGGCGCTATTCAGCAGGTCCCCGTTGTAAAAAACGGCGCCATTGTCCCGGGTAATATTATGAAGCTTACACTTAGTTGCGATCACCGTGTAGTTGATGGTGCAACTGGCGCTTCATTTCTACAAACATTGAAAGGACTCCTTGAGGAGCCCTTACGAATGCTTGTTTAACCGTCGCAATGTAATAAGTTATTGAATCGCTATTTTGGTTACGCGAAGATGCGTTCCGTGTGCCGCGCTTAGAATATATATGCCTGATTTGAAAGCAGCAGCAATCGGATCCGGAGCTCCTGCGCCTGAGAAAGCATTCCTAAAATTCCATTGGCCAACCTGGGCTTCCATAAGCACAGGAGCCATTGATCCGATGGTTGGAAGGGAAAAAACGTTCCTGATT
>PLEB01000073.1 GCA_003136915.1 Chitinophagaceae bacterium | reverse complement strand
TGGAGCGAGCATTGCAGCTACAAGAACTCTATCAGGTGGCTGAAAACACTTCCCCGCGAAGGGGAAAAAATGTTAGTAAAGGCAGGTGAGGAGAACGCGGGTGTAATGGATATCGGGGATGGCCTCGGGGTTGTGTTTAAGATTGAATCCCACAATCATCCTTCTGCCATTGAACCTTTTCAAGGTGCAGCCACAGGCGTGGGAGGAATTCACCGGGACATCTTTACTATGGGTGCACGTCCCATTGCTTCATTGAATTCCCTCCGTTTTGGAAAACTATCGGATCCTAAAACCCAGCATTTGCTTGCNNGGCATCGTGAAAAAAGGACAAACAGTTTCTGCAACCGCCCTGGGCGCGGGTAATCCTGTGTTCTTTGTAGGAAGCGCAACCGGCAAGGACGGCATTGGCGGCGCTTCTTTTGCGTCTGCAAATATTACCGCAGAAAGCGCAGAAGAGTTGCCAGCTGTTCAGGTGGGTGATCCGTTTCAGGAAAAAAAATTACTTGAGGCTTGTCTTGAAGTTATCGCAACCGGTGCGGTAGTTGGGATGCAGGATATGGGAGCTGCCGGCATCATCTGTTCCACGGCGGAAATGAGCGCAAAAGGAGAGGTGGGTATGCGTATAGACCTGGATAAAGTGCCCACGAGGCAGGCCGGAATGAAAGCATGGGAATTATTGCTGAGTGAAAGCCAGGAAAGAATGCTGATGGTTATAGAAAAAGGGAAAGAAAGAAAAGTGCAGGATATATTTGAAAAATGGGATCTGCCCTGTGCAAGCATCGGAGAGGTTACAGAGGATAAGTTGCTGCGCTTTTTCCTGAATGGCCAGTTGGAAGCCTGCATTCCGGCTGATGAACTGGTATTGGGTGGCGGCGCTCCGCAATATAGCCGGGAGTTTAGTGAACCCGCTTACTTCAGTAAGATCAGGTCATTTAATCCAGACAGCATACCGGTGGCGGAGAATCTGCGTGCCGTTGCAGAAATTCTCATCGGTTTGCCATCCATTTCTTCCAAACGGTGGGTCAGCTTACAATACGACAGCACCGTAGGCGCAGCAAACTGTTCAACTAATGAACCTTCCGATGCGGCTATCGTGCTTGTTAAAGGAACTTCCAAAGCGATTGTTATGACCACCGACTGCAACAGTCGCTACGTGCTTGCGGATCCTTACAAAGGAACCATGATCGCTGTTGCAGAAGCCGCGCGTAATATTGTTTGTTCCGGGGGATCGCCGCTCGGAGTCACCAACTGCCTCAATTTTGGCAATCCTTATGAGCCGGAAGTTTATTACCAATTCGTTCATGCTGTAAAAGGAATGGGGGTGGCCTGTCGGAGGTTTGATACGCCGGTAACCGGAGGAAATGTGAGTTTTTATAACCAGCATGCTGAAGGCGCGGTCTATCCTACGCCGACAATTGGAATGGTCGGACTCCTGGCAGATGTCAGCGAAAAAATGACCCTGTTTTTTAAGCAGCCCGGAGATGTGATTTTGTTAGTAGGTCAGTGCAGCAGCGATATAAATTCCTCTGCCTATTTATATGCCATCCACGGAGTTGAATATAGTCCGGCCCCGCATTTTGATTTGGAAGAAGAATATACCCTGCAGGAAAAAATTTCCCATTGCATACAAAAAGGCCTGATCGAATCGGCCCATGATGTGGCTGAAGGCGGATTGTTTATAACGCTTGCCGAATGCGGATTTCAACGCGACTTGGGATTTGCCGTTTCCACAAGTAAAAATATCCGGCGCGATGCTTATTGGTTTGGGGAATCGCAGAGCCGTGTTGTAGTCAGCGTAAAAAAAGAAAAACTCGCTGCATTGAGAAAGGAGCTCGGTGATTTCCCTCAGGAAGAACTGGGTGTGGTTACTTCTTCAGCCTTGCATGTCGATGGCGAGGAATGGGGTACTATCCGCCAATGGAAAAACAGGTACGACACGGCCATTGAAAAAGAAATGGAATCAATCGTTGAGGCATGACGGAAAATTCGCGTATTGTCATTACCGGAGCCGCCGGATTTATCGGTAGTTGTCTGGCCGGATACCTGAATACACAAGGGTTTGAACAACTCATCCTGGTAGACGAATTCAACCGCCTGGATAAGATGTCCAATCTGAAGGAAAAAGAATCCTGGGTCAAGATCGAACGGGACGATTTTTTTGATTGGCTTTCAACAAAGAAACCTAAGATCGATTTTGTATTTCATATCGGTGCCAGAACGGACACCACGGAGTTTGATTATGCCGTGCATGAACGACTGAATGTGGAATATTCCCAGAGAGTCTGGGATTATTGTATGGTGAAGGGTATTCCGCTTGTCTATGCATCATCAGCGGCTACTTACGGTGCGGGGGAATTCGGTTACCGGGACGATCATGTAATTCCATTTAAATTAAGGCCCCTGAATGCTTATGGCATTTCTAAAAACGAATTTGATAAATGGGCAATCCGGGAACAGAGTCAGCCGCCTTTTTGGGCGGGACTTAAATTTTTTAATGTATATGGTCCCAACGAGTATCATAAGGGCAGAATGGCCAGCGTCGTCTGGCATTCTTTTCTGCAGATTAAAAATAATGGCGAGGTAAAACTGTTCAAATCCTACCGGTCAGACTTCAAGGACGGCCAGCAATTGCGGGATTTCATTTATGTGAAGGATATACTTCAGGTGTGCTATTGGCTTTTAGAAAATTTCCAGTTGTTGAAAATCCCTAGTGGATTATACAATCTGGGAACTGGGAAGGCCAGAAGCTTTGAGGATCTTGCGAAAGCTGTATTTGCTGGGCTTGAAAAGCCACCACACATAAAATATATTGACATGCCGCAGGATATCCGGGATAAGTATCAGTATTTTACAGAGGCGGAAATGGAAAAGCTCAGGAATGCAGGTTACGGTGAACCGTTCTGGACCCTGGAGGAGGGTATTTCCGATTACGTAAAAAATTACCTTTTAGCCAATAACCATTACTAACACTATTTATGATAAGCAAAATCGGAATCATCGGGGGTGGAAACCTGGGGATGGCCATAACAGAAGGTTTAATTCAAAGTGGCTTTATTACGCCAGGGCATATTCTCATTACACGTCGCTCTATTGATCAGCTTCACGCTTTGGAAAGAAAGGGCGTAATGGTAAGCAGCAATAATGCTGATGCATTGAATTATGCCGGCCTGATTATCCTGGCTGTAAAGCCATTTCAGGTTGACGATGTACTTACAAAACTGAAAGGAAGTTTTAAAAAGGGCAAACACGTATTGGTATCTGTTGTTACCGGAGTAGGGATACAGCAGCTGTCAGACCTGACAAGCCACGATATCCCGATTGTGCGGGCTATGCCTAATACTGCGATCTCGATCAGAGAAAGCATGACCTGCCTGGCAACAAAAGATGTAAGTCCCGAGCAGTTCCAGGAAGTTTCGGATATTTTTAACCAGCTTGGAAGTACGGTAAAAATTGATGAAAAGCTGATGGATGCGGCAACCGTGCTTGGCGCCTGCGGTACTGCTTTTGCTATGCGATATATCCGGGCAAATATCCAGGGGGGAATTGAGATTGGGTTTGATGCGGCTACGGCAAGCCAGATTGCAGCGCAGACCGTAAAAGGAGCTGCAGAATTGCTGCTGAAGAAACAAACCCACCCTGAGCAGGAGATTGACAAAGTGACCACGCCAAAAGGATGCACAATTGCCGGCCTAAATGAGATGGAACACCGGGGATTCAGTTCTTCCCTGATCAAGGGGCTGGTAGCCAGCTATGAAAAAATAGCACATGGATAGGGAGACCTGATTATCAATAACTTACATTATGTGGATGGTTTGTTATCCAGGGACTTGCATTTCATGAAATATTGATAGAACTTTACCGTTTATATACAGAGAGCCGTTATAGTGTGCAGCAATGAATTGTTAAGATCCCAAACCCATGAAAAAGAACCAGAGTGGCCTCATTTTAGCCGCCGAGATCCTGATTGTAATTTTATTTCACGTTTACAAAATAAGGCAGAACGAAAATATCCTGCCTGAAAATGCGCTCGTCAGAATGAGTAAAGGCGCAGTAAATATCTCCAAATCAGCCTTGAATTTTAAATCGAACCCGGAGTATTTCTTCGTGAATGTATTAAAATAGGTCCCATTCCTGTCCGGCTGCATTTCTCCCTCCATTTATCCACAATGTGTGCGTAAGCTTTTTCACGAATCAAAAAATTGGTGTAGGTTTGCATGACCTTCTGGATACTGTTTTCCATCCGTCATTCAACAGGTCATATCAATTTATTTATTGGGTTTGCAGCTGTCTTAATAATAGATTATGGCCAAATTTATTTTTGTTACCGGAGGCGTTACATCTTCATTGGGAAAGGGAATAATTGCAGCTTCCTTAGCCAAATTATTACAGGCCCGGGGGCTTCGGGTGACCATTCAAAAATTTGATCCTTATATTAATGTTGATCCGGGCACGTTAAACCCTTATGAACACGGAGAATGTTTTGTAACTGAAGACGGTGCCGAAACGGATCTTGACCTGGGTCATTATGAGCGGTTCCTCAATATTTTTACATCTCAGGCAAATAATGTGACCACAGGAAAGATTTATCAAACGGTCATTAATAAAGAAAGAGAGGGCGCTTATCTTGGAAAAACCGTTCAGGTGGTTCCTCATATCACGGATGAAATAAAAAGAAGGATGTTGTTGCTGGGCCAGCGAAATGATTTTGATGTTATCATTACGGAACTGGGCGGCACGGTTGGCGACATTGAATCTTTACCCTTTATTGAAGCTGTCCGGCAGCTTCAATGGGAGATGGCGGAGGAAGATTGTGTGATTATCCACCTTACCCTGATTCCCTATCTCAAGGCAGCCAAGGAACTAAAAACTAAACCCACGCAACATAGTGTGAAACTGCTTAGCCAGGAAGGTGTGAATCCGGATGTTATCGTCTGTCGTACCGAAGAACCGCTTTCACAAGAGATCCGGAAAAAAATCGCCCTGTTTTGTAATGTTAAAATTGAAGCAGTGATAGAGGCTGCGGATGCGGCCACCATTTATGAGGTCCCGATCACGATGATGAAGGAAAAACTTGACCTCATCTGTTTGAAAAAGCTAAATATTACTCATTATCAGGAGGCTGAACTCAGCCGATGGAAAATGTTTCTGGAGAAGCTGAAACATCCGAAGTCTAAAGTAACCATTGGACTGATTGGTAAATATATTGAATTGCANNGTGCAGATCATGAATGTGCACAGTGAATCCATTACGGCTGAAAATGTTTCTGAAAAACTGGGGAATGTGGACGGTCTCCTGGTGGCTCCCGGCTTTGGCCATCGCGGCATGGAAGGTAAGATCACGGCCGTGAAATACGCAAGAGAAAAAAAACTACCTTTTTTTGGTATTTGTTTGGGCATGCAAATGGCCGTTATTGAATTTGCCCGGAATGTGCTGGGTCTCGCCGAAGCACATTCAACAGAAATGCATCCGGATACACCAATACCGGTAATTGACCTGATGGAACATCAAAAAAAAATTACTGTAAAGGGTGGTACAATGCGCCTCGGAACTTATCCCTGTGCAATTAGTGATGGTTCTCTGGCAAGCCAGATCTATGGCAAATCCATGATTACAGAAAGACACCGGCATCGCTATGAATTCAACAACGAATACCTTCAGCAATTCGAGCAGGGGGGGATGATCGCCAGCGGAAAAAATCCGGAAAGCGGATTGGTTGAGATCATAGAAATACCCGATCATCCGTTTTTTATCGGCGTGCAATATCACCCCGAATTAAAAAGCACCGTAGAGAATCCTCAGCCGATCTTTGTTCACTTTATCAGGGCAGCTAAGGAATTTGCTGCAAAGCGGTTGTCGAAAAATCCCGTCCTCGAACGCGAAATGATCTGATTCCGGCCCGAAAGGGCTAAGCCATCAACCCCTTCCCTTTCTCTGCTCAAAACCAATCTTTACTTCAAAATAACTTTGGATCCTACCTGAAGCGGTCGTAAATTTGCCGTCCAAATCGCGAAGTAGAGCAGCGGTAGCTCGTCGGGCTCATAACNNGGTTCGAACCCTCCCTTCGCAACCAGCCGAATTCACAACTAAAACCCCCTCTTCATCAGGGGGTTTGATATTTGAATGATCCTTGTTCGAGGGCAGTTGTGCAGCGATTTGTTCGGAGTTTTCCCGCAAGCATCCATGCAGCCTGATTGCGTTTATCCGGTACCGTTAGGGCGGGTTTAACGTGTAATCCCTTGCTTCACAATTGTTTAAGGTTAACAATTGGGCCTACCCGTTTGGTTTTATCATATGAGGTATTCTTCCTACTTTCAATTCGCTTCTAACATGGCGTTAATCGTACAGAAAATTGGAAAAATGATAAAAACTAAATCGCAGGAAAGCCAGGTTGAATCTGCACAAACTGCATCAGCGCCGGTGGGGAAGGGCAGGAATGCAGCCCGTTTTATATTACCTGTTGTCGTGCTTCTTGGTTTCTTGCTGATATGGTATTTTATCTCTTATACAAATCTGTTTCCTGCCTATGCGTTGCCATCCCCGCGAGCCGTATTGAAGAGTTTTCGGGAAGAGATATTGGCAGGACGACTGATCAACGACATCATAGCTTCCTTATGGAGGGTTGCTGTAGGTTTTGTGATCTCAGCAGCCCTGGGGATTCCTGTTGGTTTATGGCTTGGGCAGCACTTTCGTGCAAGGCAAGCCTTTGTACCTATGTTAAATTTCTTCCGGTTTCTCTCGCCGCTTGCATGGATACCATTCGCCATACTCTGGTTCCATATCGGAGACAAGCCGGCCATCTTCCTTATATTTATGGCTACTTTTTTCCCGCTCGCGTTGGCAACAATGGCTGCAGTAGCTACCATTCCCAGTATTTATTTTCGCGTAGCGCAGGATTACAGTTATAAAGGGATTGAGTTGTTGACCAAGGTGACCTTCCCTGCAGTGTTGCCGCAGGTGATTACGGCGCTGCGTGTCAGTTATGGCATTGCCTGGGTGGTTATTGTTGCAGCAGAAATGGTAGGTTGCCAGGATGGAATGGGTTATGGTATCTGGGAGGCACGTAATGGCTTGAGGTTGGATTCTGCTGTTTGTTATATGATCATTATTGGTTTGCTGGGAATGGGCATTGATCGCCTTCTCGCTCAATTAACAAAACTACCTAATGTTCGCTGGGGCTATGAAAGATAAAAGTTCTGCCAGCCGGCTTGTACTGGAAAGGGTTTCGCATAGCTACGGAGCAGTATCCGTTCTGAATGATCTGAACCTGGTAGTCAATCCCGATGAGGTTGTGGTATTGGTGGGCCCTTCCGG
>PLEB01000079.1 GCA_003136915.1 Chitinophagaceae bacterium | reverse complement strand
CTTGATACGGTATTTGATGAGAATCACCTGGACAGAATGAAATCCGCAGTAAATTTTGTTAAGGTTACTGTAGAACGGCTCTACCGCGTAAATGGTTCCAGCGCCCAGCAAACCGGCGTGATTCCGGACGTACTGCTGAGGGATTTTACGGCAACCCAGTCGGAGCGGGAACGGACGCTTCCGTATGCACTTCCAAATTCAACCATCGATCCAAATAAATATTATCACCCCTATCCTGCTCTGCCGACGGATAGTCTGCGGGCCTATGCCAGATCATTTACAGATACCTGCGTATACCTCAGAGTTTTTAATCAATACCTGGATGAAATCCTTGACTTAGAAAAGCCGAAAGATGAGATTCTCTCTTTACAAAAGACTCGCGAGGAGCATGAACAACTGAAGAAGTTCATGGCGGAGCGGGAGAAGTCGCTGGAAACGGTCTCTCTTCCATATGAAATCCAGTGGAATGAGTTTGAAAAAATAAGAATGCGCTCGGATGAGGACCTGCGAAATACGAATCTGATGCTTACAAGCGTTTTATCCAGGGATCCGGGCCTGCTGCTGAGCTATCAGATCGCTTGCCGGATGTTGAAGAAATAATTATATTTATAAATACCAAAACCCGATTGAATGCGCAAGTGTGTTTACCTAATGCTATTTCTGACATTATTTTCCAAAACAAAGATTTATTCCCAGACTATTGAAAATGCGGGCGATTACATGACCCAGATTTCCTCCGCCCAGGTGGAAATGGATCAGAAGTATATGGCTTATGTCAGCGCTGCTGCCCACAGCAGAAGGGCGCGGAAAGTGGAAAAGCTAAGGGGACAGGCTTTGGAAAGTATCGATAATGCCAGGTCTAAAACCATGGGGCTGCCAAAATACAAGAGCGATAATTCGCTTCGCCAGGCAAGTATAGATTATATCCAGTTCTGTTACCGGATTTTCAATGACGACTATTCCAAGATTGTGAATATGGAAGAGATCGCCGAGCAATCGGTTGACCAGATGGAGGTTTTTCTTTTGCTGGAAGAAAAAACCACGGAGAAACTGGAAGAAGCATCTTCAAATCTCTCCAAGGCGGAAAAAGATTTTGCCGCCAAATACAGTGTGACCCTGGTGGATTCAAAAAATGAATTGTTTGATAAGATGACCACAGCCGGTTATGTAAACCGGTATTGCGATAAACTCTATATCCTGTTCTTTAAATGCAACTGGGAAGATGGGCAAATGTTCAATGCGCTGAACAGTCATAAGATCAATGATGCAGAGCAGGCAAGAAATTCCCTGATCAGTTTTGCCGATGAAGGGCTAACGGAATTGAAATCAGACAGCCTTA
This sequence comes from Chitinophagaceae bacterium, assembly GCA_003136915.1. Classification (GTDB taxonomy): domain Bacteria; phylum Bacteroidota; class Bacteroidia; order Chitinophagales; family Chitinophagaceae; genus Puia. The sequence goes on along the minus strand of PLEB01000079.1, from coordinate 2,200 downwards.
GAGACTTAAAAGGAAATTCCGGGTTGGCAAATGGATGCCGCCAGGCGCTGGAATTTTATAGTCGCATGGCAAAGAACGATATCCCGAAGCTCACCGATTTTTATTTGAAGCAGGAAAACTTTAACAAGATAAAAAAGAGCATGGACGCTAAGGGAAGCAATAGAACCAAGGATGATGTGAACGAATACAATAAGGCAGTCAAGGAGATGAATGAAAGTGTCAGCAGCTTTAACCAGCTGAATCAGGACCTGAATAAAAGGCGCCAGGAAACATCGCAGAACTGGGAAAATTCAGAGAAATCTTTTAAGGACGATTTAATGCCGTATTATAAATAGTCAACGGTCAACCGTCAACTTTCCTAAGACTGGATCCTTAAAAAGCGGATTATTTACAAATGCAGTATCACTAAGCGTTCCCAGAAACTGGATGAGATAAAATTTATCGTTGTCGGTGAGTGCAATTCCCTTTCTCAATGAAGAATCCAGTGTGGTACTTTGAATCACCCCTTTGTTGTAATGTTCCAGCACAGCACTGATGGTGGAAAACCGGCCATCATGGCCATAAGGGAATGTAAGAAACACATTACGCAGGCTGGGTACCTTGAACTTCAGCGAGTCTTCCTTTCTTCCCGTGATGCGCATCCGCCCATAATCCTTTAAGGTGCTGTCAACTTCCAGGCCTGTATTTCTATAGCTGAGATCTGTGAACAAGGGTTCTTTATGACAGCCTTCACATTTTTCCTGAAAAATCCCATATCCGGTTTTTTCATACTGATTAAAAACAGCTTCGCCCTTTTTCATTTTATCATATTTGGAATCCGCAGAAACCAGGGAAACGGTAAACTGAGCCAGTGCAAGCAAAACCTTTTTTGTAGTAATTCCGGGACTCCCGAACACGGTGTTGAAAAGCGCAGGATATTCTTTGTCGTGATTCAATTTATAAATGACATGTTCGAGTTTTTCTCCCATCTCCTGCGGATTGAGCATGGGAGCAAGGGGCTGAACTTCGAGATGATTGATGCTGCCGTCCCAATGAAATTCTTTTTCCCATGCCAGATTAAACAAGCCGGGCGCATTGCGATAGCTGAATTGATTATTAAATCCATGGCTCAGCCGGTGTTCATACGTGGCAAAAGCGGCATATTGCTGATGACAGGAAGAGCAGGGAAAATTCCCATCTATCGAAAGCTTTCCATCATAAAATAATTTTCTGCCTAACTCAAATCCTTCTTTGGTGAGCGGATTTGCTTCGAACCTATAAACAGGTGGAGGAAATCCATTTGGAACACGAAATGGAAAGGGCGTTTGTACCGACATCAGGGTGCAGGCTGCCAAAATTGATAATATGAGAAAGGCTTTCATGGGTTTTTCGCAATTTCAATTTCCTCAAAAAGGCCGGTGAAATTTTCAAAAAGCCTGTGAGCAAGTTCTCCCGGACTGGAACATTCAGCTGTATTCCGGATATGAACAGGCGCCGGGCCGTCGAAAAAACGATCGAGTTCAATTGGAATATTCAACCGGATCTCGCCTTCGTTATTTAAATGAAATGCCTTTTTTCCCGATGTGAATAGCTTTACGGTACTGACAGTAATGTTCGGTGCACGGTAACCGCCGATATGATACGTGAAAGCATGGGCAGGTTCATTGGATTCGGGAGATATGCCTTCTATTTTAAAACTGATGTAGCCGCTATTCCAAGTCCAGAACATACCCTTCAAAGGATCCAGTGCTCCGGATTGTGCCCCGCTCACCTGATCTGCTGAATCTATTCCCAACTGAAACTGAATTTCGTCATAGTCTCCTTTGGGTAACCGAAGCGTTATATAGCTTGAGGAGGAATCGGCCAGATCTACGAGATGGTACCCGGGTGCCGGGGATATTTTTTTCGAAAACCTTCCCTTATTTGATGCTGTTAGTTTTCCTGCATAGAATCGCAGCATGTCAATCTCAAATGTTTCTCCAAATGGGTTTTTATATTTTTCATGGAAGCGAAGCGGTTGTCCATGTACGGTAGGTTCAAATTGAAGGATCAGGTTGGGAGATTCAGGATGTTTGATCTTTTTGCTGAATGCATTCATGTCTGTCCGAAATGATGTGATTCCCGGTATGAGGATAAGCGAAATTAAAAGGCAGCTCAGGAGATATATTATTTTATTGGGGAATATGATAGACAGAATGCTCATTCGAAGCGGCTGATCTTT
>PLEB01000453.1 GCA_003136915.1 Chitinophagaceae bacterium | reverse complement strand
ATTGCTGTTTCTCCTGTCAATCCTCCTTCATATGATCTGGGACCGGGTTTACAACAAAATAATCTTGGAACCGCTTTTAGTTTTGCAAATACTTCACTCACCTGGGAAAAATTGAGATCGGCGAATGTCGGTTTTGACGCTTTAATTTATAGGAACCTTTCCGTTACCGTGGACTACTACCATAAAGTGACGAAGGGAATCATTCAAAGTGTTTTCTTAACGCCGAGTTCCGGGGTCGAAGCAGCTTCCGATATCAATATCGCGGATGTGCTGAACAGGGGCATAGAACTTCAACTAGGATACAATAAAAATTTCGGCGAGGTAGGGGTATCCGTTTCGGCCAATCTGACTACGGTACATAATGAGGTCCTGGCATTGGCGAATCATACAGCACAGAGAGGTATAGGGCTGGAAGAAGGGTTGCCTATAGGATTTATTTATGGTTATAAGGAAGCCGGCATATTTCAGGATCAGAAGCAAATTGATAACTGGAGAGCGACACATGCGGATGCCACCATCGGCCAGGATCTTACCAGCACCACTTCAGGAAATGCATATAAACCCGGAGATATGTATTTCAGGGATATTTACGGTCAGCCTACGCCCGGAAGCACCGCGCATAACCTAAAGCCGGACAGTCTGATTGATGCCAACGACCAAACCTATCTGGGCAAAACGATCCCGGGATATTTTTATGGCTTTAATCTGGGCGCCAATTATAAAGGATTCGATTTTTCCATTTTTTTCCTGGGGGTCGGGGATGTCCAAAAATATAATAGTACCCGGGCTGCTGCAGAAGGCATGAATGGATACGGGAGAAATCAGTGGACAACAGTATTGAATGCCTGGACGCCCACCAATCATTCTACAACAATGCCACGGGCGGTTTATGGAGATCCCAACAATAATCTCAGAACCTCCAGCCGTTTTGTAGAGAATGCGGGGTATCTGCGATTGCAAACCCTGCAGATCGGGTATTCCTTTCCAAAAAACATATTGGACAAAACGAAAACATTCCAGAACCTGCGTGTCTTTGTTACCGGTATTAATCTTTTCACTGTCACCCATTATACGGGTTTGGATCCTGAAAATGACAACTATCCAACAACCCGTCAATATTTATTTGGTATAAAGGCCTCTTTTTAACCCTATAAACTTATTTTAAATGAAACCCATCATCATAAAATTAATACTGGCACTACTCATAATTATGCTGGTACATATTGCTTGTAATAAAAAAGATTTAAATGTAAAACCACCAACCGCCACAGAAGATTCCTATTTCAATTCGGAGACCGAATTTCGAGCCGCAGTTATAGGTGTCTACGCATCATTAACGGATTTTTACTCAAGTGCCAATTCTGCTGAGGGAAATAACGGTGGCGTTGCAGAATCCGAAACCTTCCTGCTTCCCGGGGATGACCTTACAAATAACGGAAATGAACCCTACGAAATTTTCGGCACGCTGGGCCCGGCTGATCCCAAACTCAATGAGATTTTTACCAGCTCATATATTTTGATCGGCCGTGCAAATACCGTATTGGAAAAGCTCCGTACAGTCCCTGCCGGGGTTTTCACAACGCCTAATCTCCAGAATTATAACGAGGGTGAAATGCTTTTTCTAAGAGCTTTTGCTAATTTTCAGTTGTGGAATCTTTTTGGAACTGCGCCGATAGATACCATTGTGCTGAATTCCATATCCCAGCTAAATCCGCCCAGTTCCAAGGGAACGGCATTACTGGATCAGGCTATCAGCGATTTAACCAGTGCGGCATCTTTACTACCTTCTTCTCCATGGGACTCCACCAACACCGGAAGGGTAACCATGAATTCTGCGTATGGGTTGCTGGGAAAATGCCTGGTGTTTAGGGCAACCGTAACAAAAAATGCCGCTGATTACACAGCGGCCATTGCAGCTTTTAATAAGATCATTGGCGTTAGCCTGGTGCCAAATTTTGAAGATAATTTTAATGTGAATACAGAAAATAACCCAGAATCCCTATTTGAGTTCCAGGCCGGCGTTCCCATTGGCGGATTGGGAACGACCAATTACTGGCTTGCCAATGATCAGGTGAACATTGGAGTGACCAGCGCTTATTATGGATCGTTCGGCGCCGGAAACAATCAGTATATGGGCGGCGGCCTCTACACGGCCACTACCAAATTACTGAACATTTTCGACAGTGGAGATCCCCGGCTGCCGTTAACCCTGGATACAGCCACTTTAGATATTAATAAGTATATTCTGAATGATAAAACGGAAGGCTGCTGCGGAGTTACTTCCATGAATAACACCCGTATCCTTCGTTACGCAGATGTTTTACTGCTGGAGGCCGAGGCGATCCTGCAATCGGGCGGAAGCACTTCAGATGCAATTGCATTGATCAACCAGGTACGTGCACGTGCCCGCAATATGGTAGGCGGCGGAACAGTTCCTGCCGATCAGGACAACACGATAACCGATAAATCAACTATCTTCCAGTGGATCATGGACGAAAGGCTTCGCGAACTCGCTGCTGAAGGGCAACGCTGGTATGATATCCGGCGCTGGGCTATCGGCGGACTGATCACACCTGATAATAATTTTTTCAGTTCCACGGTCGCCTCTAAAATGGGATACGACAGTCATAATCTTTATTTCCCGATTCCGACCTCTGAAACAGATAAAAATCCGAATATCACGCAAAACCCGGGTTACTAGATTAACTGCTATGCATGCGGATATTTACCAGGCTAAGGATTGGAATTCTTTGCCTTGCCGTGCTCACTGGATGGCCTGGCTCCGGCTGTAAGCAGCGGACCCCCCTATTTAAAAAAATATCTTCCGGACATTCCAATATACATTTTAACAATAAGGTCACCGAGAATGATTCCATAAATCCGATTGATATGGAATTTCTTTACAACGGCGGAGGAGTTGCCGTAGGCGATTTTAACAGGGACGGACTTCCCGATCTCTATTTTACTGCAAGCATGGTATCCAATAAATTATACCTGAATAAGGGAGGATTACGGTTTGAAGATGTAACAGAGACGGCGGGCGTGACCGGAGAGGGAAGATGGTGCAATGGCGCATCCGTTGTCGATATAAACAACGACGGATGGCCCGATATCTATGTATGTGTCAGTATTAAAAAAGACCCTCGCCAGAGAACGAATCTGCTTTATGTGAACCAGGGATTGAATAAGGATGGCGTTCCCGTTTTTAAAGAGATGGCTGCCGAATACGGATTAGCAGATACCAGTTATTCTGTACAGGCAGCGTTTTTCGATTATGATAATGACGGCGACCTCGACATGTACCTGGTCACGACCAAACTGGCGCAAAGGGATGTTGTGCAATTCAGCAGCAATCATTTTAATACCGATTTCCAGGATGTTGATAAACTATACAGAAATGATTGGAGCGATTCACTGAAGCATCCTGTTTTCACCGACGTTTCCAAACAAGCCGGCATTGTGGAACCCGGATATGGATTGGGTGTTTCCATTGTGGACATCAACCGGGATGGCTGGAAGGATATTTATGTCAGTAATGATTTTTTGAGCAGTGATCTTCTTTACATTAATAATGGCGATGGAACTTTCACTAACCGGATAGGCGAATACTTCAAACATACTTCTCAGAACGCCATGGGAAATGATATAGCCGATTTGAACAATGATGGGCTTGCGGACGTACTGACCGTGGATATGAATCCCGCTGATAATTTCAGGAAGAAGAAAAATATGGGTGGAGGTAATTATACTATTTACCAGAATATGATGTATGGAAATTATATGTTGCAATATGTGCGAAATACCCTGCAATTGAACCAGGGACCACGGATAAAAGGCAATGATTCTCTCGGGCCTCCCATATTCAGTGATATCAGTTTTTATTCAGGCGTCGCCGAAACGGACTGGAGCTGGAATCCTTCCATAGCCGATTTCGATAATGACGGGTTGAGGGATATATTGATCACCAACGGGTATCCTAAGGATGTAACGGATCACGACTTTAATGCATTCAGGGAAAGAAAGGTGTCCGGCCTCTCCAAAAAAGAATTAATCGCGCAAATCCCTCAGATAAAGATTCCTAATTATGCTTTTCAAAACCGGGGTGATCTGCATTTCGAGAATGTTACGGACTCCTGGGGCATGTCAACGCCTTCTTTTTCCAATGGAGCCGTTTATGTTGACCTGGATAATGACGGCGATCTGGATTATGTGGTGAACAATATAAACGATGAAGCTTTTGTTTACGAGAATACAACCCGCAACCCGGACATGAAAGTATCCGGAGCCAATTTTCTCGACGTCGTTTTCAAAGGAACAGAAAAGAATCCGGACGGATTGGGCGCCTGGGCAGAGATCTATTACGGACAAGGGCAACGTCAGATATATGAAAACTCACCATATCGCGGTTATCTTTCTACCGTAGAGGCCAAAGCTCATTTTGGATTGGGAACTGTATCTGTGCTGGATTCGGTAATCATAGAATGGCCCGATGGAAAAAAACAGGCGTTGCTCCATGTGGCTGCAAATCAGATTTTAAAGGCCGATATCCGGAATGCGACGCTTTCATATACTTTTCATACAGACGCCCTCGCCACGCATACCTTATTTACGGATATTACTGCCAAAACCGGCGTACAGTATAATCATCATGAGAAAGATTTTATCGATTTCAATGTGGAAAAACTTCTCCCCCATAAATTATCCCAATATGGGCCTTCGCTGGCTGCAGGAGATCTGGATGGCAATGGCCTGGACGATATTTTTATAGGGACCAGCGGAGGAGATTATGACCAGCATTATTTATTGCAACAGCCGGATGGAAAATTTCTGGACAAAGTGCTGCCGACGGTTAAAGGCAGGGACGTTCGGTTACCGGAGAATTTGGGCACGCTGATCTTCGATGCTGATGGTGATGGTTACCCTGACATCTATTGTGCAAGCGGAAGTAATGAATTTCCGGCCGGCGCGAAGGATTATCAGGACCGCCTGTGGATGAATGACGGTAAGGGAAATTTTGTGTTGGATACCACCGGCGCTATTCCTCTGAATCGTACCAGTAAAAGCTGCATCAAAGCTGCTGATTTCGACCATGATGGAGATCTTGATCTGTTTATCGGAGGCAGAGTTCTCCCGGGAAATTATCCTATGCCTGTAAATAGTTTTATTTACCGGAATGATTCGCGTCCTGGCCATCCTAAGTTCACGGACGTTACATCTATAGTTGCTCCCGGACTTCAGCAGATCGGGATGATATGTGATGCGGTCTGGACCGATTTCGATAATGACGGATGGATAGATCTTATCGTAGTTGGCGAATGGATGCCGGTTACTTTTTTCAGGAACGACCATGGAAAGTTTGTAAATGTTACCTCCCAATCTGGACTTTCCTCAGAAATAGGTTGGTGGAACAGTATAACGGCGGGCGATTTCGACAATGACGGAGACATTGATTATATCGTTGGCAATCTCGGGCAAAATTCTTTTTACAGGGCCAGTAAACAATATCCCGTTGGCATTTACGCCAAAGATTTTGATAATAATAAAAGTCTGGATGCGATTCTCACTCTTTTTTTACCTGATGAAGATGGCGGCATGAAAGAATTCCCGGCCGCCTCCCGCGATGATATGATGAAAGAATTACCCGGACTCAAAAAGAAGTTTCTCACATACAAGGAATATGGCCACGCCAGTTTCGCCGATCTTTTTTCAAAACGGGAATTAAAAGATGCCTATATCCGTCATGCCAATAATTTTTCCAGTTGTTATTTGGAAAATCTCGGGAACGGGAAATTCAGTATGCATCCGTTACCCTGGGCCGCGCAGTTGGCGCCTGTATATGGAATGGTAGTAGATGATTTTAATCATGACGGCAATCTCGACTTAGCCTTGAATGGAAATGACTTTGGTACCGAAGTTACAACCGGACGTTACGATGCGCTTAACGGACTTGTGCTGCTTGGGGATGGCAAAGGAAATTTCTCCCCCCAAACCATTTTGCAAAGCGGTTTGTTCATCCCGGGCGACGGCAAATCGCTGATAAAATTGCGAGGGCCTGGAAATNNATGCTGATCACTTTGAAAAATGGCAGGATCAGGAAAGAAGAAATCGGATATGGCTCTTCTTTTCTTTCTCAATCATCGCGTTTAGCAGTTATTGATGAAAGCATTCAGAAGATTGAAATCATTAATGCCCGGGGGCAAACAAGGGTGATTCAAGACGTCAACCACAGATAGATATATTCGTGAGACTTCAGATCTGCAAATCTTACCAGATTCACATGTTTTCAAGGTTATTGGTACGCTTTTGCCTCATTTGCTTAAAGAAAGAGGGGGAAAGGCCTGTAATTTTTTTAAACTGGCCGGATAAATGAGCAACACTACTATAGTGAAGTTTATAAGATATCTCCGTAATATTAAGCTCATCATATAACAGTAATTCCTTCGCCTTTTCGATTTTATGAATGATGATGAATTGCTGAATGGTTATACCCTTTACCTCCGAGAAAATATTGGATAAATATGTATAATCATGATTTAGCTTTTTACTGATATATTCAGAATAATTCATTTTCGGCAACTCATCCGAATAATGAATCATTTCAATAATGACACTCTTTATTTTTTCAATCAGGATAGACTTTTTATCATCCAATAATTCCAACCCTGACCTGAGCAGGTTCGCCCTAAGTTCTTCGCGCTGTTTTTGGGTTATATCCTCTGCAATATCAACTAAACCCAGCTCTATATTGAAATTGTTTATCTCTAATTTATCAAGCTCGTCTTTTACCACCATTTTGCAGCGGAGGCTGACCATGTATTTTATATAAAGTTTCAGCTAAATCAGTTTTTTCGTTCTTGTTAAGATACCCAATAAAAGTACGTATTAATTAGCTCATTCTGTGCGAAGGCCGGTCACCGGACTTGCCAAAGCAACAGTAATGATCCACAGCGTAAGAACCACCTGCCGATTATAAATATGCGTTCATCGTTTATTCATTCATCCACCGCTGCAGACATCCAATTTTGATATAACAAAAATAAAACTTTCCGGAATTAAATGAAGTTTCGTTCTAAAACCAGTTTTATGAAAAATTCACTTATAAAATTTTCCCTGATGAATGGCCTTGTTTTGTTCGCATTTTGTGCTCCGCTCCATGCTCAGTCCTTAAAACAACTTTTTGACGCTGTAACACAAAATGATCAAAGCCACATGGGAAACAAAACATTACAAGCCAATTCGAATACCGCTAATTCGGCATCCACACCTGCCGATACGGTAATACCTAACAAAGTATTGCAGGCTTTTGCCGATGCGGCCCGGCAAAATCCGAATGATACTTCAGCGGGAGACCTGACCATGAAGGCATTGGGTTTGCTGACGGGTGGCGGCGGTGTATCCGCTGCAGATTCGGCAGCGGCTATTAAAAGCTTCACGACAGGCAGCGGCGGTAGTGGAATCGTTTATCAATCAATCACTATCTCAACCCCGCCAAAAGGGAGCTCAAGCAAAGACACGGCCAATTTATACTTTACAAATTCAGGTAATGCGCGTTCCGAAATGAGGATCAATATGCCTGGAGCAATGTCCAATGAAATGATCGTTATCGGTCATGCCAGCAATCCCAGGTATAGTGTAAGTCTTTATCCGGAAAGTAAAACCTATTCCCTCAATATTATTGACAGTTCACTATTGCATTCAGGATTACAAACCTACCGGGTTAGCCGGATCGGTATTGAATCTTTTCAGGGATATCGCTGTATACATTCCAAATTAACAACCACTTCTGGAAGCGGAATATTCAAATCCACTTCTGCCATGGATTTATGGACCAGCACAGAAGTGCCCGGTTATGATATTTACAAAAAGCTGGTATCCGTTCAAGGCTATCAGGCTGGCATGATGCAGGCACTGGATCACGCAGGTTGCNNTGATGTAGGCACTGGATCACGCAGTTTGCGGTGGATTTATTGTAAAAATGGAAGCAGGTGGAAGTGGTTATTCCATGAGCATGCAGCTGATAAAAGCGGAGAAGAAGAATCTGCCTGAATCCTTATTCGATATTCCCGCGGGTTATAAACAATCAAATGGAAATATGATATCCCATATGGTTGGGCGGTAGGACTTATTTCCCTATGGCGACTTTTCTGGTTTCAACAGAATTGCCTTGCATGATCTGAATATAATAAATTCCTGCGGCTGTTCCTGAAACGTACAGGGTAGCGCTGGTTCCGTTATAAATGACAGTTGCCTGCATCCTTTGTCCGTTGCTGTTAAACAGGGCGATCGTTGCCTTTTCTCCGTTTAGCTGGTTCACGACAATATAATTTGTTGCCGGATTTGGATAAACATTTATTGCGGCCATCTTTTCCATTGTTACACTTCTGATAAATGAATACGTATCCTTTCCATCCATATCCGTTTGTTTCAGCCGGTAGAAAGATATTCCGGAAAGCGGATGTGCATCATAGGCCGTATAATAGGAATCCGTATTGCTGTTACCTGATCCGGCGATCGACTGCAAGTCCTGCCAATTGACAGCATCGACTGAACGTTCAATGGTGAAATGGTCATTGTTGATTTCTTCTGATGTTTCCCAATCCAGTTTTACCGTACCGTTTTCAGGCGTGGCAGTAAATGAAACTAATATAACCGGAAGGGTTGTGCTTACTGCATCAATGGATCCTACATAAAAACTATTCGTCAGGTTAGCAAAAGAAAGCCCCGTTCTGTTTATCTGGGGATCTGTAACTGTTCCAGCATTCACCCCCGGGCTTCCCACAACTGAATTGGCGAGGGTCAGTCGCAGGTCACTGACGCTGCCGATTTGGCCAAAGCCTGTTCCCTGTGCCTCCATATCGTAGGTTCCTCCGGCCAATCCATTGCCCGTGCTCACGGCCCAGTTAAGATCTTTTCTCAAAACTACGGTGAAAGCCCCATCAGGGATGGATACAATTGAATTGGTCGTCGCGTCAGTATAACCCACGGTTATGGTACCACCGGTGGTTGGCTTGGTCACTGGCGCAGAAACATTAAATGGCCGATAATCTGTTGCGGTGCCCACCGGAAAAAGGCCGGTGATAGATCCGTCTGCGATAGTTGATGAATTGAACCAGCGGGTAAAAGATCCAGCATTGATCATAGTTCCGTTCGTGCGGACAAGCGTTCCCTTGTTTGCTCCAGATATTCCGAGCGTAAGCGCCTGACCATTCAGATCTATATTTCCCTGATTCATATTTAATATGTTCCGGACGTCTACCGCATTTATTAATTGAATTCCCGATCCCGAATTATTCACCGTAAGGTTATAGAAATTCTCCCCTGCCGGATTCGAAATGGTTTGTA